>NZ_JBBECH010000066.1:0-46690 GCF_040881935.1 Saccharospirillum sp.
CTACGCTATCGCATTAGACTGACGATTCTCAGATGTGGTTTGTGGAGCGCTTACGTGTTAACGTACTTGCCATCACATCAGTCGATAGGCAGTGAAATATTTAAGGGATGTGAAGACGACCGTTTTCTTGCTTTAAACCTAAAAAAGACGGCGCTAAAACCAAATGATGGTCCTAATTATTTATTGTCTGTTTACGAACGTTTTTGCTCGTTTACATCGTCAAAATTGCGTGTTTTGGCGGAATTCCAGGAACTTATTAGAGTACAAGTCCCAGCACATAGCCGATTTATAGATGATTGCGACACATACGAACACGCGAACTGCCCTATTTGTCGGGCGGTTTACTATTATTTACTGCTTATATTTAAAGACTATTGGCGAGGAAGTAGTGCTCTTGAAAGTTATTCAAGACTTTACTCCCTTTGGCTCGATCCATGCCAAATTCGAACTGAGGCCGGATTATACTTTTCGCTAAGTAAGCAAGACTGCGAGCAGCTATTAGAAAATGAACTTTGGCGGCTCCTTAAATGGCTTCTCGCTTATCAATTCAATCTATGTAATACGTCTGGATATCGCGCGATGAATTCTACGGTGAGCCATAATGATTGGTTTCTAAAGTTAGCCCCTTCAGTAGCGGGTATTCGTTCATATAGAGGTAAAACAGAGTTAGTGCTAAAAAATGGTACATCACTGCTGCCTTTCTCTGAAATATTGGCTTTAGTGAACAAAAGTGAAGAAGCTAAAAATTGCCCCAATCAGTCCGATTGGTCTATTTCAGACGAGCTAAAAGGAATACTTCCCCCGCATACAGAATTAACTCAGTACATTGGCATTGTTCAATTCATTCATCAATTGATGGGAAATCAGGTCTCTCACCACGAAATAAGAGCGGCTGAAGAACTATGTGATGGCCGCTATTCCTTTCAATACGATTATCTAGACCAGAAAAAGCTATATAACTAATCGTTTTAATCTTTTATGAGGCATCCTATGATAAGGCATGATTTTTGCGTTTATTAAATATTTCCAAATTTACATGGAAATCACGGAATTAAACTATTGTTAATTGACCATCGTTAGATTTTCCATTTTTATGTGGGAAATCACGTTAAATAGTTGATTTTTCGATCATCGAGTTTCCAATTTTCTTTGGTTGCTTATCTCTTATCAGCGCTGCTCCTGCCTCTCATCCCGGACAGAGTTTTTAAACGGCTGCAGAAGCATGCGACCCAACCGAAGGTCGTTAGAATCCCTGAACTGCTCTATGCCTATTACCATCTTGAGGTGTCCTCCGGTTGGCTGATCGATATAGGTGCCAAATAATCGATCCCACCAGGGAATATTGAAGCCGAAGTTGCTATCGGTTTCCCGGCGGACGATGGAATGGTGAACACGGTGCATGTCAGGTGTCACCAGAAGAAAACGCAGCCAGCGATCAACACTGGCTGGCAAATTGACATTGCCGTGGTTGAACATTGAAGTCGCGTTGAGAATAACCTCGAAGATGATCACTGATACCGCAGGCGCTCCAAGTAACATCACTGCGATGAGCTTGATACCCATGGATATCAGTATTTCCAAGGGGTGAAATCGAAGCCCTGTGGTGACATCGAACTCCAGGTCCGCGTGGTGCATTCGATGCAGCCGCCACAGCCACGGAATCGCATGGAAAAGCCGGTGCTGAAAATAGATGGCCAAGTCCAGAATCAGAACGGACAAGACCAACGCCAGCCATACAGGCGTTTCGACGATATTGAAGAGACCCCAGCCCCGCTCGGAAGCCAAAAATGCAGCTCCGACTCCGGCCAGAGGAAAAACCAGTCGAACCACCATAGTATCGAGGACTACTATCGCCAGATTAGCAGGCCATCGCTGGCGACGGCTGATGCTCTGGTGGCGACGTTCGGCCACGATTTCCCAGACAGCCACCGCCAGTAAAATCACGATGAAAACTGCGCCACGGATCACCGGTTCATGAGTTAACAGCATGTCTGTCAAAGCAATGTCCCCTATCACACAACCGTTAAGCCCGCCGCTTTCCATTCCGGATAACCTTCTTCAAAGCGACGAACCTGGTAACCGAGTTGACGCAAGCGCTGAACAGCCTGGTGCGACAGAACACAATAGGGTCCGCGGCAATAAGCAACAATTTCCTTATCTTTAGGCAGCTTATCCAGCATGTCCTCCAACTGCGCCAATGGGATATTGATGGCTTCAGGCAGGTGCCCTGCTTTAAATTCCATTTCAGGACGCACATCCAATAGTGTCATCTTACCGGTGGTCATCCCCGTCAGCAGCTCATCCCGACTGACCGCCTGTAAAGCTCCAGCAGCGTTATCATCTGCGAATAGCCGACTGACCAGGCGCTCCATCTCAGCCAGGTTTGTTTCGGCCACCTGTCTGAGCAAGGTCACTAGAGTGACGATTCGTTCGTCGGTTAGTCGATAGAGCATTTGTTTGCCGTCACGCCTGGCAGTGACAAGCCCTGCCCTGCGCAGCTGCTGAAGGTGTTGGGATGCGTTACCGACAGACAGGTCAGCCGTTTCGGCCAGTGCCTCTACCGAAGCTTCTGTTTGTGCCAGGCGCTCCACCAACGCCAGTCGGTGACCATTGCCCAAGGCACGGGCAACGGAGGCGAGCGTATCCAGTAGTTCCTGTTTTGAAGTCATTTGAATCTCTCCGGGCGAAGCTCAAGCATCACACTGCTTGACACGACTTCAGAAATCTACCCGTAATTCTATCAATCAATAGAATGATATTAAGTAGAGACACGGTTCTGGATTCAAAACAGCGGGAAAAACGCAAGGTAGCCATGTTGCCGCTCATTCTATTGGTACTCCTGGGCACACTTTGGCTCAGGCAGGATATAAACCCTGGCTTCCCGGATGACTATAGCGTGCGGCCAGCATCAATCTGCTTGGCCAGACGCATGGATTCGTGTTCTTCCATGTCCAGTAGCGATTGCATCAGTTCGCGGGCGTTGGCCGTCTCTGCTTTGCCGATAAGGCTCTTGTACAGATCGATCAACTGGGTGTGATAGTCGAATACTTCTCGGGAAATGCCTTCGTAATCGAGTGTATCGTAAGGGGTATTGCAGGTTCGGTGCGTGGTAACCGGTCCGTTGGATAAATAATCATACACATGGGTTTTCAGGGCTTTTGAGTCGGCCTTTTGCTCAAAAGAAATTACCATTTCTTCCAGGGCCTTTTCGTGATCAGCCAGATATCTTAGTAGTTCCTTTGCCCTTTCATCGGTTTGTGCCTTCATACCGGATTGCATACACCGATTCATCTGGTGGTGAAGCTCTCGACTCCATTCAATGAGGTCTTCAAAGGTTTTAATCTCCATAATAAACTCTCCTTTTGCGGTATATCGATTGGTTTAGCCGGGATCTGATATGCAACCCGCCCTCGGAAATTCAACCATAGGGAACCCTGGTCTTTGTCTGCTGGCCCCCGTTTATAAAACAGATTCCGCAACTAAGGAGGTCTTGACTCATTCCCGGCCCATACTGACTCATAGGGGAACCTAACCCGGGCTGCTATACTCGGAGCCCTATCTCGGAAAAACCGACCAATCAGGAGCTACTGTTTGAACGACCGCTTGAACAAGACTGTCAATTATCGCGAGCTGATACTCAGCGCCGACCAGAAATCCCGCGAGAACAATTTGCCGCACCGTACTTTGACTTACGACGGGGATTCACTGCAGACCGCAGAGCTTAAGCGCTGCATGATGTTGGGTGTCGCCGCTAGAAACGCCCTGACCTTTACCTCCAAGGACCCGCTGCGCAACGCGCCTGAGATTTGTCTGGCGGCCAGCAAAGCCCTGACCGAGGCCGGGTTTGAGCATGAAGTTACCCTGGGCAACCTGATTCGCCGCGGCAAACACCTGGTCAGCAATGTCTCTGCCAATGCGATCACTGAGGCGTTTCAGACACCGGAGTCGACCGCCCGACCCAACTGTTACTGCTGGATAACGCTCAATGACGGCTCAGTCTTCGATTTTGCGCTGCTATCTGAAGTCAAACCCCCGGTCCGTGCCCCCATCCAGAAAGGTCGGGTTCGACCGCCGAAGCCCAAAAAACTTAACCTGGCGGACACGGTGTTGATGCTCAACCCAACCGAACACGGCCCACTCTACAGCTTTGTACCCGAACTCGTAGGTTATGAAGTCTTGCAAGAGTTAGTAAACCGCACTCCGGGGCGCTGATTTCTGACCAGGCAACTGATGTGGATACTCAGGCCATCAATGATGGCTGAATTTGATCAGGTGCCAGCAGAACCACTGATACTGCCAGCTCCACGGAGCTTAATTGACTACCGTGTAGATGAAATAGGGGTCGACCAGGCAGGTTTAACAGCTTCTTTATAATGTTTGCGACACATCGACACATAGCGGTCGTTGCCGCCGATCTCGACCTGATCCCCCTCGCTGATGGCTCGTCCCTGCTCATCCAGCCGAGCCACCATGATGGCTTTGCGCCCACAATGGCATACCGTTTTCAGTTCGCTCAGCTTATCGGCCAGGGCCAGTAAACGCGCTGAACCCGGGAACAGGTTACCCAGAAAGTCCGTTCGAATGCCGTAACACAATACCGGTACATTGGCGGCGTCGACCAGATCCGACAGCTGATTGACCTGTTCCGGCGTCAGAAACTGAGCCTCATCGACCAGAATACAGTCGGTATGACCGTCCAAGGCATTGAACCAGGCTTTCAGATCAGTGGTCTTGGTAAAGGTATCCGCCGCCTTCTCCAGCCCGATGCGCGAACTGATGCGCCCTGCCCCATAGCGCTGATCGATTTGCGCCGTCAGCAGGCGCGTTGTCATGCCGCGTTCACGGTAGTTGTATTCCGATTGCAGTAAGGATGTCGATTTGCCAGCGTTCATCGCTGAGTAGTAAAAATAGAGCTGGGCCATGGGGGCTTCCTGATCCGGGGTTTCAATACGGCGGTCGAGGGGGAATAATAGCGTGACAGTGCTTGGCGTTATAGTTCAATTGGGCGTTTTCAGATGAGCCTAAACACTCAAGCTTGGGAGTTTGCAACCAATCGAGTGTCAGGTGCTGGGTATGCTTATCCGGGGAAGTCCGAAACATGGATGTTGCGGTCTAGGCCCCATGGACGGGTTCACGCCGACCCCGGAGAAGCATACCCGGTGCCTGATACGGACTCCTGGCACCACCTTTCATAGGAATACCATGCGCATTATATCCTTTAATATCAATGGCATACGCGCCAGACTTCATCAACTGGAAGCACTTCGCGACCAGCAAAAGCCAGATATCCTCTGTTTGCAGGAGATCAAGGTCCACGACGATATGTACCCGCATCCGGATGTGGAAGCTGCTTCCGGGTTCGGCTCGGTGACGCATGGTCAGAAGGGGCACTACGGCGTTGCCACACTGACTGCAGAGCCACCACGAACTGTGCAGCGTGGCTTCAGCGGCGATACCGAAGATGACCAGAAACGCCTGATCATCACCCATCACCCCCTGACCGATGGTCGTCACCTGACGGTAATCAATGGCTATTTCCCCCAGGGTGAAAACATCAGCCACCTGACCAAATGGTCGGCAAAACGGAAGTTCTATGCAGACCTGAGCCGATGGCTCGACACCGAAGCCAAGCCAGATGATTTACTGGTGATTCTGGGTGATTTCAACGTTGCTCCGGTCGATGAAGACATTGGCATCGGTGAGAAAAATGCCCAACGCTGGCTGCGTGAAGGCAAATCCGCCTTCCAGCCCGAAGAACGCGCCTGGTTTGAAAAACTGCGCGCCTGGGGCCTGACGGATAGCTACCGGCACCTATATCCGGATTCCAACGACCGCTTCAGCTGGTTCGACTACCGCTCGCGCGGCTTCGAAGATGACCCCAAACGTGGTCTGCGTATCGACCACATTATGGTCTCCCAACCGCTGGTGCCGCTGATCGAAGACGCAGGCATCGATTACAAAACACGAAGCCTGGAAAAACCCTCAGACCACGCTCCTGTTTGGCTGGACCTGGATTTGACCCTGGCCAAACTGGCTTTGTAATCACCCGATACCATCACCGCAAATATCGGGTGCGGGCGGCTGGGGCCGCCCCGGGCTAACGGCTTTGGGTGTTGTGTCGCGGCCAGAGCGCGAGGGTGACGCCGGAGACCAGGTCGTTACCGACGGTGATGAACTGGCGCTGGGTGTCCAGCCGGAGCCGCAGGCGCTCCAGGTCGTCGTCCGCTAAGCCAATGCTGTACGGACCCTGGGGCACCCGACTGAAGTAGTAATAACCGTCGTAAGCGGTGCGCGTGCTCTGCACCCGTTCGCCGTCGATATCACGCAATTCGACCTCTACCCCGGCCAACGGCCGGGAGTTGCGGCCGATGCCGCTCTGGACAATGCCTTCCAACTCGCCGCTGAGGGTGATCGGGAATTCCACCCGGGCACTGTGTCCGGGCCGGGTTTGCACGCTCTTGCCGCTAACGCCGGGGACCCAGGCCGGGTCCTCCAGGGTCTCGGTTGCCAGCGAGAGGTTAACGGTCCGGTAAGGTTTCAGTCCGGTTATAAAGGCAATGCCTTCAGCGTCGCTGGCGACCGCGACCGGCTGGCCATCGACCCTGAAGCCGATATCGCTCACGGCTCTTTCTCCGGCTTCCCGGGTGCCATTATTATTGTCATCGATAAAGACATGTACCGACACCGTGCCAGCCGTCGCCAACGAGGCCGCGCTCAGTGTCGGGCGCAGCTGGCTCGGTTCCACGCCCAGGCTGGTCGAGGCGGACAGGCTGAAAGCAGTGGCTCCGTCGGAGGTTTGCGAGGCATTGAAGCCCAGGGAAAGCCGCCCCTGTGTCTTGCTCAGTTGGGCTGAATACTGATCCTGACCAGACTCGACCACGTGGTTGATGCCCAGACCGAACTGGTACCCGGGGGCCAGCAGCGGGCCCTCCAGACGCCCGTTCAGACTGACGGCTTCCTGTACAGGAAACAAGGTGTAGTTGATCTGGCCGCTGGTCTTGTAGCGTCCGGCCCGGTAGGACAGCTGGAAAGTGCCAGTGGCCCTGTTCACCTGATCATCCTGATAATCGGCTTGCAGAGAATTATTGAACGACAGCCCCAGCAGCCGACCGGACAGCCGGTGGCCCAGCTCACCGCTCTGGCGGCCAGAGGCCAGGCGGTCCCGGGTCAGCGTTGCGGACATGGGCACGCGGCCCAGCGGCCCCAGTGGCAAGGTGGTGGCGAGGTTCAGCCGATCCCGGGTTTGCACCGGGTCGGTTGATGCCGGGAACACCTCGCTGACGTAGTCGTCCAGCCAAATACGGCTCAGGCTCAGGCCGACTCCGGCGAGGCGGGTCTGCACACCGATTTCATCGGCGCGGCCGCCATCCTGGCTGATGACGCTGTCGGTATGGGCATACCAGCGCCCCCGGAAAGCACGCAGCCCAAAGCGACCATATTGCCGGGGCTCCGGGGCGCTCTCTCCGGGCAGACGGGCGTAACCCGCCGCCACGGAGAAGTTCCGGGTCAGCCCCAGGTCGGACTGAAAGGTCAGGCGCCCCTCCGGGTCATCGCCCGGGGTGACCGCTAAACGGTAATGGAACTGACCGGGCGGGGTCAGGCTATCGCCGAGTAAAAAGCTCCGGTATTCCTCGCGCTGCTGGCCATGGGGGCCATAAAACACCAGTTTGAAACGGTTCATGCCGAACACCAGCGGGACCGAGTTGAAGTGGTATCGGCCCTGGTCGGCGCTGCCCTGGAAGTCGACCAGCACCCCGTTTCGATACAGCTCAACCGACCAGCCCGGTGCCAGGTCGCCCTGGAAGGTATGGCGATCGAATTCGCTTTGCTGGCTCAGCGGGTAGCGGCTGATTTGCAAGCCGGGCTGGGGAGCCTGGGTCCGGGCGATCAGCGTCTGGCCCGGGTGGTTCAAATGCCCCAGGCTGTATGAACGCGCGCCAAGCGGGCCCAGTAAGTCGGCCTGCGGTGCCTTGCGGCCCAGGGTGACCCGAACGTCATCAATCGACTCCTCCCCGCCGGCCAGATACCAGGACGATTCGTGGTACAGCAGGTCAGCCGTGGCATAGGTGGTGAAACTGACATCATGCTGTACCGGCCCCGAGGCCAGTGTCTGACGGGACAACAAAAGGCTCTGGTCGATAAACGGCGGAGAGACCAGATGGTACGGATGCGGCTGGCGCGGATAATCGGGCCGGGTTGGTGCCGGGTCGCGCAGCAGTGCCCAGCGCTGTTCCCGCTCGGCGCGCTGCTGGCTGGGCAGCGCCTCACGGGCGGTCACGATCAGCCGGGCGGTGCCGGTTTCAACCCGGATATCGATCGGCAGCCACCGGGTGACCAGGCCAGCCTCGACATAGATGTCGTCGCTGTGTATCTGGATCCGGGTCGGATCAACGCTGTGTTCCCGGCCGTTCAGCTGTACTGTCCCTGTGGCGGGGTTCAGCTGGAAACGCCGTTGCGCGTCGAGGATAAACCCCTGAACGATGTCGGTGCCGGGCGGACGGTTCAGTGCCAGTTCGAGCGATTGGGCCAGAGCGGTCAGCGGCAGGAAGGTACCCTGGCCGGATTGGTAGACCATGAGCGGTTCCGGGCCAACGGCCTGGCCATCGAGCTGGACCTCCAGCAACAACAGCGTCTCCTCATCCTGGACCGGCTCGGCCAGGGCATTACCGGCACCCAGCAGCAGACACAGCAGGCACCCCAGCATGGCACCGGAACAACGGGCCGCCATCCGCCTGTATAAGGGACAAGGAATGATACGCTCTACCACCACTGCAAAAGAGACCCATCGGTATTGTCGATCGGGCCTATAAAAAAGACATGCCTGGTCAGGAATGGTTTGGCGGCATGATCGGCCAGCCTCTCCATGCCGACGGCCCGCTGCCGTAGCCAAAGTACCCTTATTTACTTTATTGAGGCAAGGCTGTTGTGTAGCCCATGCCGGTTACGGAGTGATGGTTATCACAGATATCACGATCAAGCTAGAACCGGATGTTAATTTGTGATTCATATCACATTAACAGAGCCGGATTTGTGGATCGTTTAGGTTTTCGGCCGGAACTGCTATATCATAGCCTCGCACTGGGTGGAAAAGCTACCCGGCGCAATGGAGTAAGCAGCAGGGACCGTTGCCAAACGTAGTCATAGCCATGACTCGTGCCGGGCAAACTGAACATCCCGGCGCGGCCACCAATCTTTGGAGAATACCCATGTCAGTATCTACCCAGACCGCTGTGGCTCGCACCACGGCCCAGTTTCGTTCGTTCCCGAAAATCACCGCCCTGACGCTTGCCTGCGCGGCGCTGGCGCCATCCACCATGGCGGCGACCGCCACCGGAGACGCTTCGGCGACCGTGGTTACCCCGATCGCGATCACCGCCGTCAACGCGCTGGATTTCGGTACCGTCGTTGCCAGTGGTACCGCCGGTACCGTGGTGATGGGCACCGACGGTACGCGTACGGTTACCGGTGGCACGACCCTGTCGAGCAAAAGCGCGGGCACGGCCGGCACCTTCGACGTAACCGGTGAGGGCGACGCAACCTACGCCATCACACTGCCCGCCAGCATCAGCATTGCAGACACTGAAGCAACGCCGAATACCATGACGGTTGATACCTTCACCAGCAACCCCGCTACGACCGGTACGCTGGATGTCAACGGTGCCGAAACGATCTCTGTCGGCGCCACGCTCAACGTCGAAGCCAGCCAGGTGGCCAACACCTATACCGGCACCTATGATGTGACGGTAGACTATAACTGAGCGGTGACGGGATCCTGATCCGTATGTAAGCGTAAGGGGCTGCTTGTCAGCCCTTTTTTTATCTCCAACGGTTAATCCAAACCGATTTCTTATCTGGAGTGTGTAATGACTTTGACACGGCAAGCGGTGGGTTTTGTAACCAGTCGGTGGCGGTGGCTGCCAACGTTTCTGGCACTGCTACCCGGCCTGGCACTGGGTTATGGCGAGTTAATGGTGCACCCGACGCGCGTCGTGCTGGAACCGGGCGAGCACTCGGCGCAGCTGGAAGTGATCAACAACGGTGCCGAGACAGTGACTTATCGGGTTGCCCTGATCAATAAACGCATGACCGAGGACGGCCAGTTCGAGCCGGTACCCGAGGGTGAGCCGGGCTACTACGCCGACCCCTTCGTGCGTTACACACCGCGCCAGTTCACGCTGGCGCCGGGTACCTCGCAGATTGTGCGGCTGCTGGCCCGCTTGCCGGCCGATGTCGAACCCGGCGAGTACCGCTCCCACCTGTCGATACGGGCCCTGCCCCCGGCTCGCGCGCCCGGCACGGAGCAGCCCGACCAGGGCTTTGCCGTGCAACTGACCCCGATTTATGGCGTCAGCCTGCCGGTCATCCTGCGCCCCAGCGGGTTGTCGGGCTGGGCGGCCTGGAATTGCGCGAGGCACCGGCACCGTCTCAGCAGGCCGGCGGCCTGCTGATTCGTCTGACGCGCGACGGCAACCGCTCCACCTACGGTAATGTCACGGTCTTTTTTACCCCGTCTGGCGGTGGTGACGAACAGGTGATCGGCCGGGCCAACGGCGTGGCCGTCTATACGCCCAATCGGGTCCGTACCCTGGAAGTACCGCTGACGCTGGCGCCGGCGACGCTGCAGGGCGGTTCGCTGCGGGTGCTCTATCGCCAGAAGGCGGAAGACGGTGGCGGTGTCTGGCTGAACCAGAGTTTTAAGGTGCAATGATGAAGCCGCTGTTGAACCGGGGAAAAACCCCCTGGCTCTGTCTGGCCCTGGCCGGTGTCCCGTTGCCCGGTTTGGCGGCGGCCATCGGCATTACACTGCAGCAGCATCTGGTGTTTGGTCGTTTTGCGCCGACCGCCAGCGCCGGCAGCGTGACCATCAGCACCGCTGGCGGGCGCACCGGCAGTAACGTGGCGCTGATCAGTGGTGCCTATGCCCAGGCAATTTTCAAGGTCACCGGCGATGCCGATGCCACCTACAGCATCACGCTGCCAGCGCTCGACACCGTATTGCTGGCCAGCGGCACCAACACCATGATGGTGCAGCAATTTCGCAGTACGCCGGCCACCACCGGTACGCTGGATGCCAATGGCCAGCAATTGCTGCATATCGGGGCAACGCTGGAGGTGGGCAGCAACCAGGCCCGCGGCGATTACTCCGCGACCTTCGATATTACCGTCGAATACCAGTGATGCCCTTGCCCTGCCCGCATGTCGCTCAATTCAGCGATTCGACCTCAAACCCCTTCCCGGCCAGTTCTTCAGCGTGTTGGCGGTCGGTAACCACGGCTGTTGATGCCCCGGCTTCGTCAAAATAGCTGCTGGCAACGCGCTGGACATCTCTGGCGGTTACGCCGAGCAGCGCTTCCCGATAGGCTTTGCGGAAGGCATCGGTACGGCCAAACAGGCGGTTCTGAAAGGCCTGCTTGGCTTCACCCGCCGGTGACCCGGGTTTATCCATCGAACTGATGACACCCAGAATCGAAGATTCGACTTGCTCCTGGTTAACGCCCTGTCCGGTTACCCAGTCGAGGCTGGCGCGAAAATCATCCAGCGTGCCTTCAATGCGTGGATCCCGGTAGGAATAGAAGCGGAACGTACCGGTATTGCTGTCGTGTGATGCACCGCCGCCGTAAGCCCCACCCTGCTCGCGAATGGTGCGATGCAGGAAGTTGTCGCGCAGTACACCACCCAGTACCGTCAGCGGCGCTGAATCGGCGTGGCCAGGCATCACGGTTCGGTAGGCGGCTGAGCAAAAATTCACCTGGGTGTTAACGCTCCAGGCGGTGTTCTGCTTGGGCATTAACCAATCTGCGGTCTGACTGGCCGCTTCCAGACCCTGCTCCCGGTTTTGCAGCCCTTGCTCTCGCAGCAGGCCGGTTAGTGCTTCCAATTCGCCCGGTTCAGCAATCAAAACCGCGTGCGAGCGTTGCTGCTGTATTTTCTGGTGCAAGCCGCTGATGGCGGCTAGCCACTCGGTCAACGCCTGTTGATCAGCGGTAAAGGCATCCACCCAGCCTTTCACCCGGCGAATGGCCGGTAAGCCACCCATATCATAGGTTAGAGCGCTGGCACGGCTGTGAAAGGCGCTGCTGGTCTGCATCGCCAACACATGGCCCTGTCCGGTGACACTCTGCTGACGCCGGGCACTCAGTTGTTTGAGTAAATCAAAGACTCTCGATTGTTCATCGAAGCGCGGGGCCGACCAGTGCTGGGTCAGTATCTGGGTCAGCTCATCCACATGCCGGACCAGCGCCCGGCCCGACAGCACCACATAGCCAGCCACCTCATCGGCGTTCTCCAACGGGTTGCGGAACTGGCTGTAGAAGCTGACGCTGCCGGTGCGAGCCGCCTGCCATTGCTGCATGGCCAGGTAATCCCTGTCGCCGGCGCCAATTTCGGTCAGCAACGCCGTATAAACCGGCAACAATGCCAACTCGTCGGCGCTTAGCTTGGGCAACGGCACAAACCATTGCTGATAAGCGATGCCGTTGGTACCGGCGGTGTAACGGGTTATGTCATCGGCGGCTTTCGGCGCAATGCGTTTAACATCCGGTTTAACATCGGCCAGTGTCACCTTGGGCAGCAGACCAACGTCATCTTCCTGTTCCTGGCGGGCTTTCAGTTTGCTGGCCTGGTCAACGAGATGCTGTTTTTCGGTATCACTAAGACCGGCCTGAATGCGGGCCAGGCGGGCGGCTTCGTTATCCAGCTGGCGCTGATGCAGCTCGGCATCCGGCCGCAGGGTCAGGCGCACCCGGTGGACGTTGTCGAGCAGTAGAGTGCGAATCAGGCCCGGAATGTAGGCCGGGTCCTGGCTGCGCTCGCGCAGAATGGCCAGTGTCGGGTCAATGTCGAGTGATTCCATAACGGAACCACCGTGGGTGGCCGCGCCGATCACCGAGAAAATCAACTGCAAGCCATAGGGTGCGCTGTCGCCGGTAATCTCTCGTTGCGACAGTTCCAGCTGATGCAACATGGCTTCCACGTCTTCATATGGCACGCCGGACTGCTCGACCTGTTCGAGCGTTTCGATCACCAGGCGTTCAAACTCGGCGGCTTTCTCGGGCTCGCTACCCTCCAGACCACAGAGAAACATCATTTCCCGGTTGGAGTCTTCCAGGCCGCACATGGGCGATGGATTACTGCCAATATCCGTCTGCTCCAGCGCCTTGCGCAGGGGCGACGAGCTGTTATCGAGCAGCACATCGCTGAGCAAATGGGCTTCCAGTTGACCCAGTAAATCGGTTGATTCGCCCAGTAACCAGCCCATCACATGGTGCGTTTTACCCGTTAGATCGCCGGGTTCGGCGGCATAGCCGTTCTCAACCCGCAAGACCGAGTTGTAACGACGCTCCAATGGCACCGACAGCTTGTGGTCGAGGGCTTCAAAGCGGTGTAAAGCCTGCTCATGAACCCGTTTCTGAACATCCACAGCAGGCCGGTCACCGAAGGTGAAGAAGGTCGCGTTGCTGGGGTGGTAATGGGTTTTGTAGAACGCTTTCAGGTCTTCGTAGGTCAGGTCTGGAATGGCTTCCGGGTCGCCACCACTGTTGAAGTGGTAGGTGTTGTTGGGAAACAGATAATGCTTGGCAGCCTGGTACAACTGGCTGACCGGCGAGCTCATGGCGCCCTTCATTTCGTTGAACACCACACCCTTGAACGTCAGCGGTGATGCTGGGTTGTCGGGTTCGGTAAATTCCAGGCGGTGTCCTTCCTGCAGGAAGTCGAGTTCATTCAGGTTGGAGAAAAACACCGCATCCAGATAGACGCTGAGCAGGTTCTCGTAATCCTGATCGTTTTCACTGGCGAACGGGTACGCTGTCCAGTCGCTGCTGGTCATGGCATTCATGAACGTATTCAGGGAACGACGCGTCATCATGAAAAACGGATCACGCACTGGAAATTGTTCGCTGCCACACAGGGCCGTGTGCTCAAGAATGTGAGCGACCCCGGAGGAGTCTTTCGGCATGGTGCGCAAGGCCACCATAAAGACGTTCTCTGGGTTATCGGAACTGATGTGGAAATGATCGGCTCCGGTCGCGCGATGCCGGTAATGTTCCAGCGTCACGTTCAAAGAGTCGATGGTGCGTGATTCGATCGCATCAAAAGCGGTGTGCGCATTAAGAGTCATACAACAGAAGTACCTCGATTCATGTACCCCTAATAATGGGGCAATAGGGCCAACTGGCAAGCCCCAAACACATGATTTTGCACTCTGATGATCATCGAACCGGGCTATCGGATAAACGGGGCCGGCTGAACCGCCAACTTTTACTAGACTAATTATCGAACAATCGCCGACTATTAACGGTTATCTCTTTCAAGACTCGACAGATTCCGTAGAATAGCGGCCCTTTTTGGGAATACGAGGACGCCATGTCAGACTTTATACAGGGCCAGCGCTGGCTGGCCGATGGTGAACCCGAGCTCGGGCTCGGTATGGTGCAAAGCTTGGATGAGCGCACCCTCACACTCTATTTCCCTGCCGTTGACGATGAACGCTGTTACGCACTGCGCCAACCTCCCCTGACCCGCATTCGTTTCGAACGTGGCGAGGAGATCCAGCGCCGGGATCAGCGCAAAGCTGAGGTCAAAGCCGTCCACAATCTGAACGGCCTTCATGTCTACGAAACGCTCGATGGCGACATGGTGCCAGAAACTGAACTGGCCGATACGCTGGACCGAAACAGCCCACTGACGCGGCTGATGACCGGCCAGACCGATCACCCCAACTGGTTCAATTTTCGCGCTGCGCTGAATGCCGGGCACCAGGCCATTTGGTCGGCCCATTTAAATGGTTTGCTCGGAACTCGCTCCACCTTATTACCGCACCAACTCTACGTTGCGAAGCAAGCGACAGAACGCACCCGGGTTCGGGCACTGTTGTCTGATGAAGTTGGCCTGGGTAAAACCATTGAAGCCGGGTTGATCATCAATCGGCTGCGTCAGCAAGGCCGGGCTAGCCGGGTTCTGATCGCGGTGCCCGACGCCCTGCAGGCTCAGTGGCTGGTTGAGCTGGTTCGCCGGTTTTCCATTCACTGCGAGTTCTACCAGTCGGAAGATCACGACTTCGGCCTGGGCCAGGTGCACCTGATTCCCCACCGGCTGCTGACCGATATCGAGGAAATGCCCTGGATTACCGCCCAGGACTGGGATGTACTCGTGGTAGATGAGGCGCACCACCTCTCGCTGGAGGCCGCCGAAGACCTCGACGACACCGAAAGCTGGGTAGCCCTGGCCCGGAAAACACCTCATTTATTGCTGCTGACCGCTACACCAGAACAACTTGGCCAGGAAGCCCACTTTAACCGGTTGCAACTGCTAGACGCTTCCCGGTTCACCCGCTTTGAAGACTACCAGGCGGACGAATCGCATTTTATGGAACTTTCCTCTGTCGCCTCGGCTCTGTACAACGACACCATAGACGATGCGGTGCTCGATCATCTCGCGTCGCTGGGCATCGAGTGGCATAACGACAGCCGCCGAGCCCTGTCCGAAGTCTTGGACCGCCATGGCCCGGGACGCGTGGTCTACCGCAATACCCGGCGCGGCGTCGCCGGCTTTTTCCCACGGGAAGTGCATTTACACCCGGCGGAATCTGAAACCGATCGTCAACACTGGCTGGTCGATTGGCTCAAAGCCAACCGGACCGACAAAGTTCTGCTGATTACTCAAACCGCAGACGTCGCCCAGGAACTGTCACACCACCTCTGGCATGATCACGGTTTGGAATCCACCGCCTTTCATGAAGGGCTGAACCTGATCGAGCGCGACCGCGCCGCCGCGCATTTTGCCAATGAGGAAGACGGTGCCCAGATTCTGGTGTGCTCTGAAATCGGCGGCGAAGGCCGGAACTTCCAGTTCAGTCATCACCTGGTGTTGTGGGACCTGCCGGACTATCCGGACGTGCTGGAACAACGCATTGGCCGGCTCGACCGCATTGGCCAGGATCAAACCATCCATATTCACCTGCCCTTCCTAACCGACGGCCCGGATGCCGCAGGCGTACGCTGGTATAACGAGGTGCTGGGCTGTATTGAAACGCTGCAGCCGGCCGCAGGCGCTATCCATGAGCGCTTCGCTGAAGCCTGGTTCGCCAGCCCCGATGACTCCGCCCTGACACAGGAAGTACAACAGACCCTGGCCGAACTGAACCGCGAACTGGAATCCGGCCGCGATGTCATGCTCGAGCTTAACTCTTGCCGGCAACCCGAAGCCGACGAGCTTGCCAGCCAGGTTGCCGAAGTTGAGCAGCACAGCGCAGAAGACGTCGTTGAAATGGCGGCCAATCTTCTGAACCTGCATTTTGAAGAACTCGATGAGGGTATCTTCGAGCTGATCCCTTCAGACAACATGATGATCCCGGTCATTCCCGGCATCCCTGAAGGTGGTGCCGTCATTACCTTTGACCGGCAGCGGGCTTTGGTGCGTGAGGATGTGTTGTTTGTATCCTGGGAGCATCCGTTAATCGTCGGGTTGATGGACATTCTGACCAGCACGCAGCTCGGGCAGGCCAGTGTAGCCCTGCTGGAAACCAAGCAGGTGCCGGCCGGTCAGGTGCTGCTGGAAGTTCAGTGGCAAATTGCTATTCTGCCGCGGCTCGCCCATGCGCTTAAACCCTATCTGAATCACAATCTGCTGCGTACCCTGACGCTTGAAGGCGGCACCGCTGATCTGTCGTCAGCCCTGACGGAAACCTCTCTGGCACCGCAGATAAAAACGTTGCCCGTTAAAATGGTGCGTAAACTGATTCAGTCGGCCAAAGAGCGTATTCCGCCCATTTATGATGTGGGTCTTGGTCATGCCAAGGCTCAGTTCGAGACGGTATTGGCTAATGCCCGCAAGGAGCATGAAGCGGCCTGCGACGCCAGAATTGAGCGTACCCGCTACCTGGCCAGCGTGAACCCTCTGGTCAACGAGCAAGATGTTGTTAAAGCCGAAATGCAGGCTGAAATGCAGCGTCAGGCCTGGGATGACGTGGAATTGCAGCCGGTGGGTGTGCGCATGATTCTGTGTGCGCCGCCGGGAACCGTCTGAACGGTATAGGCTAGAACTATACAAAAAATATACAGATGCAAGGGCTGCCTGTGAGTGGCAGCCTTTGTATTTCTGGTTTAGTGTGAATCTACCCTTCGCTAAAAAGAACAAAAAAACCCATGAAGGAAACCGTACTGATCGAGCGTCTGGAAGATGGGTTGGCTCGGGTAATCCTCAATAAACCCGAGACCGGAAACGCCTACGACGACGAAATGATTTGCACCCTGGTCACAGCACTTGATGATCTGGCCGATGATACGACGCTGAAACTGGTGTGGCTGAGTGGAAAAGGTGCGCACTTTTGCAGCGGGCCAGACCGGCAATGGCTGGCGCGTCGTGAAGGTGTGGGCCGCCCGGAACATCAGCAGGATGCTGAGCAAATGTCTCGCTTGCTGGAAACCCTGTATCAGTTCCCGGTACCGGTTTTGCTGACGGTCCGCGGTGATGTGAATGCGGTAGCGGTGGGAATTGCCAGTTGCTGCGATATGGTACTGGCGAGTGACCGAACCTCTTTTTGTATCACAGAGTCTCTGTTTGGCCAGGTGCCTGCGTTGAGCAGCCCCTATCTATACAAAGCACTGGGCGAGCGCGCTGCCAAATACTATTCGCTAACCGGTGAGATCATGGACGCCTACACCGCAACTCGCCTTGGGCTGGTGCATCGGCTGGTGCCTGGCGATGAACTGGAAGCGGTCGCCACCGTTCTGGCGCGCGGCATCCTGTCTCGTAGTCAGGATGCCCTGCGGGTCACCAAGGCAACTTTCAATTTAGTGGCCAATGAGCCCTACGATGAATCCCTCCTGGAAACCATGATTGAATGCTCAGCTGATATAAGGCTGACGCAGTCGGAGACGCTTCGGCAGCGCCGCCATCATGGTCGCTCAACGATCATAGAACCTAAAAACGATTAGCGTTCCAGCGCTGCCGCCAAAAACGGTATCAACTGATTCATAACGTCCTCTACTCCGGAGTCCTCGCCGGTATCGGCCCTGGACATCTCGCGCAGTACCTCAATGCTCGACATGGTGAACACACAGGCGCCGATGGCGAAATGGATGCGCCAGAAGATCTCCCGGGGTGACAGTTCGGGGTGGGCGGCGCGCAAGTACAAGATGAATCGGCTATAGGTCTGGTGGTAATTCTCTTTCAAAAAGCGTCGCAGATGCCCCTGTGCCTGGGTATAGGCCAAGCCCAGCAAGCGCATAAATACAGACAGTTTGCGGGTACCCGCCGTGGAATTGACGCCGGTCAACATGGTTCTGGCCAGCACATCCAGCACGTCACGCAACCCGGGTTCAGAGTTAGCCGCCGCCATTACGCTAAGTTCTCTGTCCAGCTTGGTGCAGAAAGGGCTTAGGAAGCGTGCGAAAACGGCCTGAATCAAATCTTTTTTCGACCCGAAATGATAGTTCACGGCCGCCAGGTTGACCTTGGCCCGGGTGGTAATCATCCTCAGCGAGGTTTCTGCGAACCCTTTTTCGGCAAACAGTTCTTCCGCTGAATCCAGAATACGGGTGACAGTATCGGCTTGGCTCATGGCTCGGTCTCGAATAGGGCATAGGCGAGGCTGACAACAACCCCAGTCACTGGTTAACTGATCGTAATCTTCGCCAACTACTTTCGTGCGATTGTTTAAAACGACCGTTTAAAACGTGAATATACATGACTTATAGCCACTTTGCAGGCCTTTTTCACCCATCCGGACAGGTATTCCCCCAGCGGCGCGTGATGTTCGGGTACCGGATGGTAAAAACACCGATCGAAGCTGACAGCTACTGGCATATCCTGTACTGTCAGCAGCAGGTATAGCTGGTGCTGAGGCAAGCGATAGCGCTTGAAAAACGGCAACTGGCCTATACTATTGATTCGGGTTCACATTATGGAGGTTTGCCCATGGCTGACTATCAAGGTACCGTCACGTCGCGTTCGGAATCGGCGCTGGCGACCAATAAAGTATTACGAAATACCTATCTGTTGTTGTCGATGACACTGGTGTTCAGTGCTGTTACGGCAATGATTGCCATGGCCGTAGGAATGCCTCAGGGCGGTGCGCTTATCATGATGCTTGCCGCCATCGGCATCGTCTGGTTTGTGCTGCCGCGCGCTTACAATTCAAGCATGGGGATCGTCTGGACCTTCGCCTTCGCGGGCCTGATGGGTGCGAGCCTGGGACCCATGCTGACCGCCTATCTGGCAATGGCTAACGGCCCGGCAATCGTCGCACAGGCACTGGGTGGCACCGCACTGGTAACGTTTGGCCTGTCGGCTTACGCCGTTACTACCAAGAAAGACTTCAGCTTCCTCGGCGGTTTCGTCATGGTCGGCATGATCGTCGCGCTGGTCGCGATTCTGGCTAACCTGTTTCTGGCGATCCCTGCACTGAGCCTGGCGATTTCGGCCGGCGTGGTGTTGCTGATGTCTCTGTTGATCCTGTTCGACACAAGCCGCATTGTGAACGGTGGTGAAACCAACTACGTGCGTGCGACCGTGTCGCTGTATCTGGACATCTACAACCTCTTTGTCCACTTGCTGGTGCTGGTTGGCGCTCTGTCGGACGAATGACAATTAAGCAGGTAACCTTTATCAAAGGCCGCTTTTAGCGGCCTTTTTTGTGTGTGATATGATGCGCCCATGAATATTCAACTGAACCTCTATCAGGCGCCCTGGCACCATGTCAGCCACCGGGATGCCCTAGCCTTCGCCCGTGCCAGCCTGGCCCGGGGGGACCGGATTGATCGGGTGTTTTTCTTTATGGATGCCGTTTACGTGGGTCTGGTCAGTCAGTCGCCGGCTTCCGATGAATTCGATATGAAACAACAGTGGATCGATCTGGCCTCAGAGTTCGGCTGTGAACTGTTATTGTGTATAGCGGCATCGGCCAACCGCGGTTTGCTGAATGACACCGAAGCCGAACGCTACCAAAGCCCTGTGTCCACGGTGACACCACCTTTTCAACTGGTTGGCCTGGGACAGTGGGCTCTGGGGTATGGGGAGGCAGACAAGGTGGTGAGTTTTCGATGAACACGACACTGGATGCAGCGGAACTGCGGGGTTCAGATCACTTTGAGACACTGATTCTGGTCACCCGTCCACCCTATCAGGGCCGGCGCAGCGAAGAAATTCTGGAAGCTGTAATGAGTCTGGCACTGTTCGATCGTGACCATGCCGTTGTGTTTTTTGATCAGGGGCTGGGCTGGTTGGCCGACGGCCAGGCCCCCTCAAACAGCAAAAACCTCAGCAAACAAGTGAGTGCCCTGCCCCTGTATGGCAGCGATGCCTTGTTCTATTGCGCCAGCCATCAAAACCGGGTGTTGGGCCAGGCGGTCGGCCGGGATGACATTCAGGCCTGCTCGCTGAATCAACTGGCTCACTGGATGCGCCAGGCCCGCTATATAGAGGTGTTTTAATGGCATTGCTAACCCTCACAGCCTTGCCCGGTGAAGCGCAACAGGAACTGTTTGATCTGTGGCTACAAACCAGTGATGTTCTGCTGCTGCGGGAAGATGCCCGCCCGCTGATGTGGCAGCCGAACCCGACCCGCGCCCAGGGCTGTATTCGTCAGACTGATGCAGAGGCACTGGGCGGTCAGCGTCATCCGGACTGGACGCTGATCAGTGATCAGCAATGGGCGACCCTGGTTGCCGACCAACACCCTCAACTGACCTGGTAGTGCGGGGCTTCACCCTGAAGCCCGAAAACCCACCTTCAAATCCGACTGAACTGAACGAGAGAACGATGACCGCCACCTTCGAAACCGACCATCTTGGCTTTTTACTGGATGCCCGTCGCTGGACACGGGACTGGTGTCAACAGATAGCTGAACAGCAGGGGCTATCGCTGACCGATCAGGAAATGGCCATCATCGAATCGCTACGCCGCTTTTATTTTGAGTACGATCTGTCTCCCGCGATGCGCCCCCTGGTCAAACATTTGAAGGCTCAGTTCGGTGCCGAGGTTGGCAACAGCATTTTTCTGATGCAACACTTTGGCGAGAGCCCGGCACGCATGCTGGCCTTGCTCGCAGGCCTGCCCAAACCCAAAAACTGCCTGTAACCCCCTACCCTTTGACTGCTGGATTGACCATGACTGAAACCCTAAAGTTTGCCGACCTGATCCGTGCTCTCGGTCGGGGTAAAAATGGCAGCCGCTCGCTGACCCGGGAAGAAGCCCAATTTGCCATGCAGGAAATCTGGCATCAACGCGAAACCCAGGCTCAGTTAGGTGCCCTGCTTATGCTGATGCGGGTTAAAGAGGAAACGGCAGAGGAACTGGCGGGCATGGCACAGGCTGTGCGCAACGAACTCGCCGACTGGGCCGGTCGGCCCATGCACATTGACTGGCCAGCCTATGCCGGAAAACGCCGGCAACCGTCCTGGTATGTGCTGGCAGCCAAGGCACTGTCACAAAATGGCTATCCTGTGTTTATGCACGGCGGCGGTGAGCACACAGCCGGACGCCAATACGCCCGTCAGGCCTGTGAAGCTCTGGGTATAGCTGTCGCTACTTCGTGGCAGAACGCTGCAGCACTGAGCCATAACCATTCAATGGTTTATTGCCCCCTATCCAGCTTTGCGCCGACTCTATCAAACATCATCGATATGAAGCGGGAATTGGGCTTACGCTCACCCGTCAACACTCTGGTCCGCAACCTGAACCCAACCGGCGCCAGAGTAACCTTGCAGGGGATGTTCCACCCCAGCTACAAAACCCTGCACCACGATACAGCCGGTTTGCTCGGCGACGCGCGCAATCTCGTCCTCAAGGGAGACAGTGGCGAATTCGAAGTTCGGCCCGACTCAACTACCGAGGTGCTGGTGCACAGTCCGCATCACCCTGAGCGGGTAGACATACCCAAGCGACTGTCGCAACGAGCAGTACGCCCGAATGAACCCAACCTGGCGTTACTGCAAGCGACCTGGGCCGGTGAGTCGGTGCCCGAATACGGCGTCGCTGCGATTCACGACACCATGGCCCTTGCATTAATGGTCGCCGACGGGGTTTCCCTTCAGGAAGCCCGAAACAAAGCGGCTACCCTGTGGCAGCAACGCTTAATCACCGGCTGAACGAAACGAGAGGAAACAATAACTTGAGTTACTACGTAACCGCTGAACCAATCCAGTTAAGTCGTTCGTGCAATGAAACCACTTCGCCGACGATAATTAGGGTGGGAGCCTGCGGCGGATCGTCTTTTACCAAATCCGGAAGCGTTGCCAACGTACCTACCCAAAGCCGTTGATCCGGCGTGGTGCCCTTTTGCACAAGCGCTATGGGGGTATCGGGCAATCGGCCATGTTGTATCAATTTATTGCAAATCGTCTCCAACCCCATCAAGCCCATATAAAACACCACGGTTTGCTGCGGACTAGCCAGCTCACTCCAGGGTAGGTTCAGGCTGCCATCTTTCAAATGACCAGTCACAAAGCGCACTGACTGGGCGTAATCCCGGTGCGTGAGTGGTATTCCGGTGTAGGTTGAGCACCCCGAAGCAGCGGTAATGCCAGGCACTACCTGAAACGGAATGCCCTGCTCTGCCAGCAAATCGATTTCTTCACCACCGCGCCCAAATATAAAGGGATCACCCCCTTTCAGGCGCAACACCTTTTTACCTTCCAGCGCCAGGTCCACCAGGCGCTGATTGATGTCTTGCTGGGGTACAGAATGGTCAGACCGTTGCTTGCCCACATAAAGACGTTCCGCGTCGCGTCGCACCAGATCCATAATGGCATCCGATACCAGGCGGTCATACAGCACAACATCGGCCTGCTGCATCAGGCGCAGGGCTTTAAACGTCAGCAAGTCCGGGTCACCGGGCCCTGCCCCAACCAGATAGACTTCACCGTGCTGTGCATCGTCGGGCGCATCAATCATCGATTTTAGCTGATGCTCAGCCTGTTCCATCCGCCCGGCATACACATGCTCCGCCACGGTACCGCCAAGCACTTTTT
Organism: Saccharospirillum sp.; assembly: GCF_040881935.1. Classification (NCBI taxonomy): domain Bacteria; kingdom Pseudomonadati; phylum Pseudomonadota; class Gammaproteobacteria; order Oceanospirillales; family Saccharospirillaceae; genus Saccharospirillum; species Saccharospirillum sp. The sequence goes on from NZ_JBBECH010000066.1 coordinate 22,971, forward strand.
CCCAGAAATAACGCCGGTCGTCCAAACTGGTAAATCGTTTCTTAACAGCGTTACGAAAGCGCGAAGCCAATTGCGCCAAGTGGCCATAACTCGCGGGAATCGTACTCTCCAGCTTCGCCCGGACCGAGCGAGCCAATACCGGCGCCTGGCCACTGGAGGTAATGGCAATAATCAGCGGGTCACGATCAACAATGGAGGGAAAAATAACATCGCACAACTCGGGGGAATCGACCACATTGACCAAAACACCACGCGCCCGTGACTCCTTCGAGACACGCTGGTTTACTACTTCAATGTCGGTGGCACTAACCACCAAAGCCTTGTCATCAATATCGTCCGGCTCAAAAGTCCGCAGTTCGCAGTCGCAATTGGGGTTATTGGCAATTACCGGCAGAATCGAGGGAGCCACCACTTGAATCCGACACCCGGAGCGCTGCAGCAAGTGAATCTTGCGCGCCGCAATATCCCCGCCGCCAACCACCAGGATGGTCTTATCGGATAACTTATGGAACAACGGAAAATATTGCATGACCACTCCTAAAATAAGAACCCGGCACCAGGATCTGTCACCAGGCCCGACACGGCAGACACAGGCTATTTAATGCCGGTGTTAGACCCGCCGTTGGGTCAGTCAATGGTTACCGGGCAAGCCCGGCCAAAAGGTATTTAAGATACTACAGTGCTACAGATTCAAGTGTCGGCTGCCGGGTAGACCTGTTCGGGGTAGTCTGAGGCAGGGATGCCGAAGCCTAGGCCCCATGGACGGGTTCACGCCGACCCCGAACAGGTCTACCCGGTGGCTGACACGAATTACCAGCCACCAAGCCAAAGCAACCTCCAATTCAAATCGTCTCAGAACCTTATTATCAAATTAATTCCAAACCAGCCATATAGGGTTTCAGTACCTCAGGCACCCGAATACGCCCTTCCGCCGTCTGGTAGTTTTCCAGCACCGCTACCAGGGTGCGGCCCACGGCCAAGCCGGAGCCATTGAGAGTATGTAGCAGTTCGGTCTTGTTGGTCTCAGGGTTGCGATAACGGGCCTGCATGCGCCGGGCCTGGAAATCGGTCATGTTCGAGCATGAGGAGATTTCCCGGTATGCCTCTTGAGCGGGCAGCCAGACTTCCAGGTCATACGTCTTGGCGGCACCGAAGCCCAAATCGCCACCGCACAGCAGCACTTTCCGGTAGGGCAACTCGAGGCGCTGCAGGATGCTTTCTGCATGACCTACGAGTTTTTCCAGAGCGTCCATTGATTCTTCAGGGCGCACAATGTGTACCAGCTCGACTTTCTCGAACTGATGCTGGCGAATCATACCGCGAATGTCGCGACCGTAGCTGCCCGCCTCTGAGCGGAAACAGGAGGTGTGCGATGCAAACTTAAGCGGCAGTTCGGCATCGCTGAGGATCTCATCGCGCACCAGATTGGTCAGCGGCACCTCCGAGGTCGGGATCAGGTAATAATCACTGGCGTGATCGGTGTTCAGTTTAAAGAGATCTTCTTCGAACTTCGGCAATTGGCCGGTTCCCAGCAGCGACTCCTGGTTTACTATGAACGGCACCTGAGTTTCCAGGTAACCGTGTTCCTGAACGTGCGTATCGAGCATGAATTGAGCCAGTGCCCGGTGCAGGCGGGCAATGCCACCGCTCATTACAGAGAACCGGCTACCGGTCAGTTTGGCGGCGCGCTCGAAGTCGAGGCCACCAGAGACCGCGCCCAGGTCGACGTGGTCTTTGACCTCGAAATCGAAGGTTGGTGGAGTACCCCAGCGTGCCACTTCTTCGTTGTCGTCTTCGCTTTTGCCCTCTGGTACAGCGGCATCGGGCACGTTGGGAATGCCCAGCAGCAAGTCGTCCAGTTGCGCCTGAATCTGTTTCAGCTCACCCTCTTTGGATCCCAATTGCTCAGCAATGGTATCCAGTGCTTTCTGCACCTGGGCTTTGGCGTCGTCAACAGACATGCCCTGCCCGACCAGCTGACCAATTTGCTTCGACGCCTTCTTGCGCTCGGCCTGCAGCTGCTCGGTTTCAACCTGAACGGACTTGCGGCTCGACTCCAGGGACTCGAAAGCTGACACGTCGAGCTGGTAATGCTTAACCCGAAGTTGTTCAGCAAGCGTGGTAATGTCCTGTCTCAGCCGTTTTATGTCCAGCATGGGTCTGTCTGTCCTGTATGAGTCAATGAGATTGATTGAATGCCGCCGATGGCGGATGTCCCGGCCCGGCGGGCACCTAGAATACCAGCTTACCCACCCCGAAGCCCAGTGCCGCTGCGGCTATGCAGGTTAATACACTGGCCAGGGTATAGCCCAGCGCCATCCAGTAATGCTGTTGTTGCAACAAAACGAGGTTCTCCAGTGCAAAACTGGAAAAGGTGGTGAAGGCACCTAGCAAGCCAATGATCACCAGTCGGTGGAAGAGGTTGTCGGTGCCGGAGAACCGTAAGGTTAAAACGACGAAAACCAAGCCAATGGCGAAGCTGCCCAGGGCGTTTACCACAAAGGTACCCAGTGGGAAATGACTACCGTGTAGCCGATTAAACGCAGATACCATCCAGAATCGAGCCATGGCACCCAAGCTGCCACCCAGCGCAACCGCTATCCAGTGGCTTAATGGAATCGACACTTCGAAATTCTCCCTGATTAAGCCTAGGAGTCTGTCGGACTTAGGATGAATCGGCTGCGGAAGCGGAGCAACGGCCCACTCCCTCGCTTCGAACCCCCTAAGCCCGACAGACTCCTAGTGGTTTATTGTTGACGGTGATTGGCGTCCAAATCACGCAAAAAGGCCAGTTTGTCGGCTATTTTCTTTTCCAAACCCCGGTCTACCGGTTGATAGAATCGCTTGTCTTCCAGTTCTTCAGGCAAATAATGCTCGCCTGCGGCGTACCCGTGGGGCTCATCATGGGCATAACGGTATTCGTGGCCATACCCGAGCTCTTTCATCAGTTTGGTGGGTGCGTTACGCAGGTGTACTGGCACCTCCCGACTCTGATCGGACTGTACCAGTGCCATTACCTGATTGAAGGCTTTATACACCGCATTGCTCTTCGGCGCGCAGGCGAGATACACCACGGCCTGGGCCAGGCTCAACTCCCCTTCCGGGCTGCCCAGCCGCTCCTGAACCTGCCAGGCATCCATCGCCAGTGTTAGAGCGCGGGGGTCTGCATTGCCGATATCCTCACTGGCCATGCGCACCAGTCGGCGGGCGATATATAGCGGATCGCAGCCTCCATCGAGCATTCGGCACAGCCAGTACAGGGCACCGTCCGGTGAGGAGCCGCGAACACTTTTGTGCATGGCTGATATTTGGTCGTAAAACGCATCGCCGCCCTTGTCGAACCGCCGGGTCTGCCCCTGGGTTAACTGGGATAGGCGGTCTAGCGTCAGGCCATCGGGTTCGTCGGCATAGAGGTCTGCAGACAGTTCCAGCAGGTTGTAGAAGCGGCGCGCATCGCCATCGGCCAGTGCAAACAGGCGCTGCTGAACGTTTTCATCGATGGTCAGACGCGCTACGGAAGCATCCTGCTGCCTGGCCTGAACGAGCAAAGCGGCCATGTCGTCAAGTGACACTGACTTCAGCGGATAGACGCGCGCGCGGGACAACAGCGCTGCATTGAGCTCGAAACTGGGGTTCTCGGTAGTCGCGCCAACGAAGATGAAGGTGCCGTCTTCAACATAAGGCAGGAACGCATCCTGCTGGGCCTTGTTAAAGCGATGCACTTCATCGACAAATAACAGTGTGCGTCGACTCTCGGCTTTGGCTTGCAGCGCCCGCTCCGCTGCGGCCTTGATGTCTTTGACACCGGATTGAACCGCCGACAGGGATTCAAAACGCGAGGCGGTGGAATGGGCCAGCAACCGGGCCAGCGTTGTCTTGCCGACTCCAGGTGGGCCCCATAAGATCATAGAATGCAGCTGATCCTGCTCAATCGCGAGGCGCAATGGTTGCCCCGGGCCCAGTATATGCCCCTGGCCGATGTAGCCAGCCAGCGCTGTGGGCCTCATCCGCTCTGCCAGAGGTGCAAAGGGGTTGGAGTTGGTGGAGTTGAACAGGTCGGCCATAAAAATCACATCTGTTCGAAGACGTCGGTGCCTTCGGGCGGAGTAAATTCGAAGTCTGTCGCGTCCAGTGTCAGGCCCGTTTCAACGTTACTGAAGGTGATGCGGGTATCCTGACCCAGGTTATCGCTGAGCCTCAGTTCACTGATCCGGCCGTTTTCAAACAACAGCGTCATGTCCTCGAAGACGGCATTTTCGTCCAACGGGTATAACCGATACGCAGTCAGGCTGTCGTTGGCTGCTTCCGTCACCTCGTAAGACATTTTGAGGGTGGACTCAGGCTGGCTCAGGATCATAGCGGGAGATTGCTGCAACTGATCGGTAACTGGCTGGTAAGTCGCCTGCAGCAGGTCCGGGTCGTGAACCCACAACGTAATGCCATCGGAGATAACGGACTGTTCATATGGCGCTGTAACCTGCCAGACAAACTTCAGAGGGCGGGCAATCTTCATGATCCCTTCTGCCTGGTCGCCGCGCAACTCGCCATCGGCATAGGTTTCCTGGCGAAACTCCGCTTGCAGCGTCTCGGTCGACTGCAACAACTCAATGAGTCGCTGACGGGCGGCTTCATCGGCATTCACCTGGGGTGCTACGGCCACCCAACTGAGCAACAGGACGGCGCCGGACCGGGCAATTGAACTCAACATGTAATGCTCTCCTGAGCTATTAACGAAAAAAATGGGGCTCTACTATCCACTGCTGCACAATTTAACGGTAACTCAAACTTCGGAGTTCGTACCAGCTGAGTGCCAGGTGCCGGGGGTTCCTATCCGGGAAGTCCGCAACATGGATGTTGCGGTCTAGGCCCCATGGACGGGTTCACGCCGACCCCGGATAGGCACCCCCGGTGCCTGGCACGGACTCCTGGCAATACAACGAAACTGAACTCCGAAACTTGAGTAGTAAGAATTAACCCCCTAGTCTGCCGGGGGCGGTGGCGCCAATACTTCGCGGCTACCATTGTGGCCCGCCGAGCTGACAATCCCGGCGGCCTCCATCGTATCAACCAGCCGAGCTGCGCGGTTATAGCCGATGCGCAATTTACGCTGTACTGAAGATATTGATGCTTTGCGGGTCTGGGTCACGAAGGCCACGGCTTCATCGAACAAGGGGTCGCTTTCGGCATTGTCATCGCTGTCATCCAGCGACGGCATGCCCGGAATATCCGCTTCGCCACCTTGCAGAATGTCTTCGATGTAATCCGGCTGGCCGCGCTTCTTCCACTCGGCGACGACCCGGTGCACTTCATCGTCGTCTACAAAGGCGCCGTGAACCCGAACCGGCAATCCAGTGCCCGGCGGCAAGTACAGCATATCGCCGTGGCCCAGTAGCTGCTCGGCCCCGCCCTGGTCGAGAATGGTTCGGGAATCGATTTTAGACGACACCTGAAACGCAATACGGGTAGGAATGTTGGCTTTGATCAAACCGGTGATCACGTCCACCGACGGTCGCTGCGTCGCCAATATCAGATGAATGCCCGCCGCCCTGGCCTTCTGGGCCAGCCGGGCGATCAGTTCTTCCACCTTCTTGCCAACGATCATCATCATGTCGGCAAATTCATCGACTACCACGACAATAAACGGCAAGGGCTCCAGCTCTGGCGTCGGCGCGTGCGGGTCGAGTGTATCAAAGGGCTCATAGAGCGGATCGAGCAAGGGTTCGCCATTGTGCTTGGCATCGACAACCTTCTTGTTGAAGCCGGCAATGTTACGCACCCCGACCTTCGACATCAGTTTGTAGCGACGCTCCATCTCGGCAACACACCAGCGCAAGCCATTGGCCGCGTCTTTCATGTCGGTGATTACTGGCGTCAGCAGGTGCGGAATGCCTTCATAGACCGACAGTTCCAGCATTTTCGGGTCAACCAGAATCAGCCGGACTTCATCGGGGGTTGCCTTAAACAACAAACTGCACAACATGGAGTTAACACCGACGGATTTACCGGAACCGGTGGTACCGGCGACCAGCAAATGCGGCATCTTGCCCAAATCCGCCACTACCGGGGCACCACCGATGTCGTGGCCCAACGCCAGCGTTAGCGCTGATTTGGCCCGGTCATAAGCGCTGGATTGAAGTACGTCGCTGAGCCGCACAATGTCGCGCTTCTCATTGGGAATCTCGATGCCCACCGTCGTTTTACCGGGAATGATCTCCACTACCCGAACGCTGACCAGCGCCATCGATCGCGCCAGATCTTTCGCCAAATTGGAGATTTTCGACACCTTGATGCCGGCCGCTGGCTGAATTTCAAAACGGGTAATGACCGGTCCGGGCGCTACTTCGGTTACCTCGGCATCGACATTAAAGTCCTTCAGTTTGATTTCCAGCATACGTGACATGGCTTCCAGGGCTTCCTGGCTGTAGCCATTGTTGGTGTCGTGTTCGCCCGAGGTCAGCAGGCTCAGCGCGGGCAGTGGCGTGTTTGAGTCGCTTCCGGTAAACAGCGGCTGCTGCTTTTCTTTCTGCACCCTTTCACTGGGCTCGGGAGCCTTCGGTTGCAACGGTTTGATTTGGGGCGGCTTACGCTTCGACTGCTTTTCGATCTGAATGTCCAGATTCGCCTTGCGCGTTTCCACTACCTGCCTGACCTGTGCTTTTTCGGCCTGACGCCGACGCCGGGACTGCAATCGATCTCGAAGGGCTGTCACACCGGAAAACAACAACAGACCGATGCGTTCCATCAGCCGCAACCAGGAAACGTTCATCGCCAGTGTCAGCGAAATAAACCAGAGCACGACCAGCAACAAGGTGGTGCCGGTCATACCGAGAATGGGAAATATCCACTCAGATAACCCAATACCCAGCCAACCACCTGCGCTAGCTTCAGCGTCAGAGGCAAGGTGAACAGTGGCGAGTGTACAGCTAACAGTAACGAAAAGAGCCCATCCGAGGGTCCGGATAATGACTAACAATGGATTCCATGCCAGCCCTGCTCTTCTATCACGGAACGTAGACCATGCTCGATACAAAAAAATGGCTGGTAGCCCATATGCAAGCCCGCCAACTAGCGTAAAGAGAAATGACGACAGCTTTGCGCCTGCAGAACCAGCCAGATTACGAATACCTTCACCTGAACCAGAAAATTGGAAACCAGGATCAGCAGGATGATGGGTCGCCAAGGCAATCAGAAAATAGACACCCACAGCCAAAGACAGCAGCAGGCTGCCCTCGTGCAGCAAGCGCTGTTTTACATCCAGAACTCTGTGGTCGTCACGCGCCCGCGTTGTTTCCTGGCGTGCCGAAGCGTTCTTTTGCGTCAAATCGAAGTCACCTGTCTATTGTGTCTGTAATATTGTCTGTACTGCCCTGCACCAGCGACAGAGTCGCATTCTAGCTGAAGCACCCCAGGCACAGAAAGCACCTGTCAACCGGATCGGTCAGCCAGACAGAGACCCAAATAGTCTAAGCGTGGCAGTCCGCAGCAAAGATCACTAAGATACCACAGTATGAAGCCCAACTTATTGATACACCGAGCATTTTTATGCCACAACTAAGCTGGCTGGACGCTGAACAGGAAGCCCACTTTCCACCCACAGATCAGAGTCTGGCCAACCCACCAGGCTTACTGGCCGCGGGCGGCGCCCTAATGCCCAACTGGTTGCTGACCGCCTATGAACGGGGCATTTTCCCCTGGTACAGCGAAGGAGAGCCCATTCTGTGGTGGTCTCCCGAGCCACGAATGGTGTTTATACCGGGCACGATGCACCTGTCGCGCAGTTTACGCAAAGCATACCGCCAGTCTCCACCGACTATCACGACCAACACAGTATTTCCTCGAGTTATTAAGGCCTGCCAGGCACCCAGAGCCAGACAACCGGGCACCTGGATTAGCGCTGAGATGCGCAAGGCCTATACTGAACTGCACACTCAGGGCTGGGCACATTCCATCGAAGTGTGGCGCAACGATGATTTGATTGGCGGTCTTTATGGCATCGGCATCGAAGGTGTATTCTTTGGAGAAAGCATGTTCTCCCGCCAGCCCAATGCATCCAAGTTTGCTTTACTGGCGCTGCAGGAGGCCTCGCTGCTTCAGTCGCTGCGTCTCATCGACTGCCAGGTCTACAATGATCATTTGGCCAGCCTGGGGGCCCGGGAAGTCGAACGAACCTGGTTTGAGCAGCAATTGCCCGTTCTGCGGCGCAAACTGACCTTCCCCAACGCAGATGCAGTGAATCAGGCCATCGCCAGACGAGTAAAGGTTGGCGGTTCCGGGTACTCCCCGGACCCCTCAATCCGGGAACCAGTCAATGAAACCTGAATCCGAGCAACAGGAAGACAGCATCAAGCTGTACCGGACCGGCGAACATAATTGCAGCTATCTGGACGGCCAGCAGGCCCGCACCCTGTTTCTGGACCCGGACCTGCATTTTACCCTGCCCCTCTATGAACAAATGATGCACCTTGGTTTTCGGCGCAGCGGTCATCACCTGTACCGGCCTGATTGCGAGGCCTGCGGTGCCTGCATGCCATCACGCGTGCGGGTCCGCCAGTTCCACTGGAAACGGCGCTTTAGACGTATTCTGAGCAAGAACCAGGACCTGAGCGTACATCGGCTGCCCTGCAAATTCTCGAATGAGCATTACCGCCTGTACGAAGCTTACATCAGTCATCGGCACTATCTGGGCGATATGTACCCGCCATCTGAAGACAGCTACCGGGAATTTCTGGTCAGCCGACCGGACCTGGCGTTTATGCTTGAGTTCCGACAGGACGACCGGGTCGTAGCGGTCGCCTTTACCGATCGAATGGAAACCGGGCTGTCAGCCACCTATACCTTTTTCGACCCTGAGCAGAGCCACCGTGGGCTGGGGGTTTTCAGTATTCTGACCCAGATACAACTCTGTGAGACCCTGGGGCTGCCTTTTCTGTACCTTGGCTACTGGGTTCCGGGTTCCGCACAAATGACCTACAAGGCAGACTACCGCCCGCTGGAAGTCTTAATTAACCGACACTGGCGGCTACTCGATGACCACCTGATCGGGGCTATTGGTATCGAGTAATAAACGACCTGCAGACAGGCACCTACTCAAAGTAATAACAGCCAAATACCTGAATTTGCCCAGTTTTTTGATAATTGCCGGAAATTCAGGCAGAATGCCCGCCGGATCCCATACTTACACGGGGCTGACACCTTCGAGTCGGCCCCAGTTGTTTAAATCAAAGGTGTGTACAAGCATATATGGCAAAAGAAGACGTTATTGAAATGGAAGGCGAGATTCTCGACACCCTTCCCAACACCATGTTCCGGGTTAAACTCGAAAATGGTCATGTCATTACCGCTCATATCTCAGGAAAAATGCGCAAGAACTACATTCGCATCCTGACGGGCGACAAGGTCAAGGTCGAACTGACGCCATACGACCTGACCAAAGGCCGCATCGTCTATCGTGCCCGCTAACGTATTACTGCCCGGGCCAGCGACCTAATACAAAGCCGGACCCTTTAAAAAAGAATACCCTCGTGGTGTTTTTTTTTGCCTGAAGATACCTTGCAAAAACATCAGCCAACAAAGCCAACAAAAAAGGCACCTTTCGGTGCCTTTTGAGGTTTCCCGATAACGCTCGCCGCTAGACGGTCTCAGCCTCTTCCTCGACTTCCAGGGTCAGTTCGTCATTGAGGATGTGTACATGCACTGTGCCACCCCGTGACAGCGGACCAAACAGGATCATGTCGGCCAGTGGCCGTTTTACCTTTTCCTGAATAAGACGGCTCATCGGGCGCGCGCCCATGTGCTCGTCGTAGCCCTTCTCAGCCAGCCAGGCGCGGACGTCATCGTCTACTTCCATCATGACACGCTTGTCGTCCAGTTGTGCCTGCAGTTCGGTCAGGAACTTGTCGACAATGCTGGTAACCACTGCGATCGGCAACGACTTGAACTGAACAATGGCATCCAGACGGTTGCGGAACTCCGGCGTAAACTGCTTGCGGATCATCTCCATGCCGTCGGTGCTGTTGTCCTGTTCCAGGAAGCCCATGGAGCGGCGGTTGATCTCCTGAGCACCAGCGTTGCTGGTCATGATCAGGATGACGTTACGGAAGTCCGCTTTACGGCCATTGTTGTCGGTCAGGGTACCGTGGTCCATCACCTGCAACAGCAGGTTAAAGACATCCGGATGTGCCTTTTCGATTTCATCAAGCAACAGCACACAATGCGGATGCTTGGATACGCCATCGGTCAGCAAACCACCCTGATCGAAGCCAACGTAGCCGGGAGGAGCACCAATAAGCCTTGAGGCGGTGTGGCGCTCCATATATTCCGACATGTCGAAGCGCAGCAGCTCGATGCCCAGAGAGTCAGCCAGCTGTTTTGACACCTCGGTCTTACCAACCCCGGTTGGGCCGGCAAACAGAAAGGAACCAATCGGCTTATCGACCGACTTCAAGCCTGCACGGGCCAGTTTGATGGCCGATGCCAGCTGCTCAATCGCCTGCTCCTGACCAAAGACGGTCATTTTCAGGTTACGCTCGAGATGTTCGAGCACTTCCTTATCATTACGGCTAACGCTTTTCTCAGGAATACGGGCAATGGAGGCTATGACTTTCTCCACGTCACTGACGCTGATCGATTTCTTGCGTTTGCTTGCGGGCAACAATCGCTGGGCGGCCCCGGCTTCGTCGATTACATCAATGGCCTTATCCGGCAAGTGGCGGTCCGTAATGTACCGGGCTGACAGCTCTGCCGCTGCCTTGAGGGCTTTATCAGTGTATTTAAGGTGATGATGCTCCTCAAACCGTGACTTCAGCCCTTTCAGGATTCGATAGGTTTCATCGACAGACGGCTCATTGACATCAATCTTCTGAAACCGACGCGTCAGTGCGCTGTCTTTCTCGAAAATACCCCGAAATTCCTGGAAGGTTGTGGAGCCCATACACCGCAACTCACCCGAACTCAGCATTGGCTTGAGCAGATTGGAAGCATCCATGACACCACCAGAGGCGGCACCAGCACCGATGATGGTGTGAATCTCATCGATAAACAGGATGGATTTTTCCTTTTTCTTCAATTCAGCCAGCAGTGTTTTCAGGCGTTTCTCGAAATCGCCCCGGTATTTGGTACCGGCCAGCAATGCCCCGAGATCCAGGGAAAACACCTGAGCGCCTTCCATGATGTCGGGCACATCGTTATCGATGATGCGCTTGGCCAGGCCTTCAGCGATGGCTGTCTTGCCAACGCCGGTCTCGCCAACCAACAGCGGGTTGTTCTTGCGCCGCCGCGACAGAATCTGGATAACCCGCTCAACTTCGTGCTCGCGGCCAACCAGCGGGTCGATCTGCCCCTTGCGGGCAAGCTCGTTGAGGTTGGAGGCAAAACTCTCCAGGGCACTGCCCTGAACGCCATCACCGCCGCCCTCCTCCTGTTGTTCACCGTTAAAGTCTTCATTCGGCTGAGCATTTTCGCTTTGCACCTTGGATATGCCATGGGCAATAAAATTGACCACGTCGATGCGCGATATGCTCTGCTGCTTGAGGAAAAACACAGCCTGACTTTCCTGTTCGGAAAAAATGGCCACCAGCACATTGGCACCGGTCACCTCTTTCTTGCCAGAGGATTGTACGTGGAAAACCGCCCGCTGCAGTACCCGCTGGAAGCCCAGCGTCGGCTGTGTTTCCCGGTCCTCGTCGTCGGCCGGAATCAGCGGCGTGGTGGAATCGATAAATTCCGTCAGGTCACGACGTAACTGCTGAATATCGGCAGCACAGGCGGTCAGCACTTCGGCTGCGGCGTGATTGTCCAGCAACGCCAGCAACAGGTGTTCCACGGTCATGAACTCATGCCGTTTGCCCCGTGCATCTTTGAACGCATTGTTCAGCGTCAATTCGAGATCTTTACTTAGCATGGTATAAAACCCTCTTGCTGATCACTGGTCATCTGCCTTTTCTACCTCACACACCAGGGGATGTTCATTGTCCCTGGAATACTGGTTCACCATAGCTGCCTTGGTTTCCGCGATATCTCTAGTATAGACGCCACACACGCCTTTGCCCTGTGTATGTACCGCTAACATGACTTGCGTCGCTTTTTCCCGAGACATATAAAAGAAGGCCTCAAGAATATGGACGACGAACTCCATAGGGGTGTAGTCGTCGTTCAGCAAAATAACCCGATACAGCGGGGGTTGCTTGAGTTCAGGATCCTGAATCCGGGTAGCAACGCCATAATCGTCTCCCTGCTCAGGCTCATCCGGCCCTAGTCTTAAGGGCTTAGCGACCCTTCGATTCACTTTGTTCAGATGCAGTTCGTGCTTTCCAGTAGTCGTGGTCATAGGTCGATGTTCAAACTCATTCAGGTTATACGGTGGGGCTGATCCGGTGGTTTTCCAATGACTGGACGACAGTATGTTTTCATGTCGTGCTCAATTGGGTCATGCTTTACACTCGAGCTAAAAAATTCGTACAGCGATCAGAGCTCGGTGCCAGAATTTTGAAGCTTTCTTTTAGTAACATCAGGTGAACACAACGTGCGTTGTTTCGTATGTCAGCTAAAATTGGACTTGACTTCACTGCTCCGACAACCAAACATAGCATTACCGAAGAGCTGTATAAATAGTGAGCAGCGCGCCTCGGTACTTGATGAGGCCTCAGTAGATGATGAGACTGTGGATGTTGATAACAACCGATTGCAGTAACCAGGGTAAGGTTAGTTAATAACCTCTGGCTGTGCCAATGAGTTTAGGCACTCCACCCTGGTCGTCGTCTGCCGTTGGGTTGGGTACGACCGGTTTGCCAGCATTGCATATTGCGCGAGCGAAATGCAATAACCTGGATCGGAACCATCTGCCCAACAGGGTCTTCAGCTGCTTAGGGAAAGAGGCAGGCTGGACCTATATTTTCAAGCCATGAACAGGCTGTCCATCGCTATACAGGCGTTATTGTTAACAGAGTCGACCCGATCATTCAGATGACTTTGGTCGATTTCAGGTTGAAATCAAACGTGGTTGTAAGGAGTCCGTTATGCCCGTAGGGAAAGTAAAGTGGTTCAACAATGCGAAAGGGTTCGGGTTCGTCGTCTGTGACGAACATGAAGAGGATCTATTCGCCCATTTCTCCTCCATTCAGATGGAAGGCTACAAGACACTCAAGGCAGGCCAGCCGGTAGAATTTGATACGGTAAAGGCTGATCGCGGTATTCATGCCGTCAATATCCGGGCGTTGCCAGAACCGGAAACACACAAAACCACCTCACCCGGTCAATCCAGTGAAACTGCCCAACCTGCCAAAGAGCAAGAGCAAGCCACGAGCGACCACCGGGAATAGGTCAAGTCGACAAGTGAGCTAAGCCTACTAACACGGGACGACATTAAAAAAGCCTGGCATTTGCCAGGCTTTTTGCAGCAAAACCGTCAAAGACGGCTCTGCTCTATGCGTCGTTCTCAGTTATCCATCTGTTTGATGATTTCCTGACCGAACTCGGAAGCCTTGACCAGTGTAGCACCTTCCATCAGGCGCTCGAAGTCATAGGTAACGCGCTTGGAAGCAATGGCATCGGCCATGCCTTTCAACACCAGATCAGCCGCTTCGACCCACCCCATGTGGCGCAACATCATCTCACCAGACAGAATCAACGAACCCGGGTTTACTTTGTCCTGACCGGCATACTTCGGTGCAGTACCGTGAGTGGCCTCAAAGACGGCAATGTCGTCAGAGAGGTTGGCGCCAGGCGCAATACCAATGCCGCCCACTTCAGCCGCCAGGGCGTCTGACAGGTAGTCACCGTTCAGGTTCAGGGTTGCAATAACGTCGTAGTCGGCAGGACGCAACAGGATCTGCTGCAGCATGGCGTCAGCAATCACGTCTTTTACCACAACGTTCTTGCCAGTCTTGGGGTTCTTGAACTGCATCCAGGGGCCGCCGTCGAGCAGCTCGGCACCGAATTCTTCTTTGGCCAGCTCGTAGCCCCAATCTTTGAAGGCACCTTCGGTGAACTTCATGATGTTGCCCTTGTGTACCAGGGTCAGGCTGTCACGATCGTTATCGACGGTGTATTGCAGAGCCTGGCGAACCAGACGCTTGGTGCCTTCTTCCGATACTGGCTTAACGCCGATACCGCACATTTCAGGGAAACGGATTTTAGTGACACCCATTTCTTCGCGCAGGAATTTGATGACCTTCTCTGCTTCCGGGCTGCCCGCTTTCCATTCAACACCGGCATAGATGTCTTCCGAGTTTTCACGGAAGATCACCATATCAACATCGCCAGGGGCTTTAACCGGGCTAGGTACACCGGTGAACCACTGAACGGGACGCTGGCACACGAACAAATCGAGCTCCTGACGAATGGCGACGTTCAGCGAGCGGATACCGCCACCGACGGGCGTCGTCAGCGGGCCTTTAATGCCTACTTTGAATTCACGGAAAGCATCCAGCGTTTCAGTCGGCAACCAGGTATCGGCGTCGTAGATGGTAGTGGCTTTCTCGCCCGCGTAAACTTCCATCCAGCTGATTTTGCGCTCGCTACCATAGGCCTTGGCGACCGCTGCCTCGATGACTGCAATCATCGGAGGGGTGACATCGACCCCGATGCCATCACCTTCGATAAACGGGATAATAGGGTTGTTGGGTACAGTCAGGGACCCTTTGGCGTCGACCGTAATCTTCTCGCCGGCCGGCACTTCAATTTTCTGATATCCCATGGTTCACTCCATCTGTGTATTATGGTTTCAACGGCGGCGGAGTATACCGGAATCGTTTGTCTACTTACAGCACCAAGGGAGACTCTGATTGTGACTTTGGTACTATGTGATGCACGCCGGGTTGCAATTCAATCACCTCTGAAAGGCTCGGATACCCAACAATGACCACCCTGATCATGTTCAACAAACCCTTTCAGGTTCTCTGTCAGTTCACCGATGAACGCACCACACATCCGCGCCGCACCCTGGCCGACTTTATCCCGATTCCAGGCGTTTATGCCGCTGGCCGCCTCGATTTTGATTCTGAAGGTCTTCTGTTGTTGAGTGATGACGGAGGGCTCATACACCAGCTGGCCCACCCGGCTAATAAAGTCGAAAAAACCTATCTGGTACAGGTAGAAGGCATTCCATCTGAGGCAGACCTGGAAGCTTTGCGCCAGGGCGTTCAGCTTAAAGACGGCATGACTCGACCGGCCCTGGTGGAATGCATCAATGAGCCTGTATCGCTGTGGCCACGCCAGCCGCCCATTCGGGAACGTAAGGAGATTCCAACCCAGTGGTTGAATCTGGTGATTGCCGAGGGGCGTAACCGTCAGGTTCGCCGGATGACCGCTCATATCGGCTTTCCAACGTTGAGATTGATTCGCTGGCAAATCGGAGAAATATCACTGGATGACCTGAAGAATGGCGATTACCGGGAGATAAAATCAGAAACAGTTTTAGATAACGGTATAACTAACCTACCAAAAAAAAGGCACCCTGCTGGCGCCTCTTCGGGGAGTTCAAACCGTATTAAACGACCGGATCCACATCGGCGTCGTAATCCACCTGGTCGTAACCGAAGCCGAACAAACGGAAAAACTCCTTCTGGTAACCGTCAAAATCGGACAACTCGGTAAGGTTTTCGGTGGTCACCTGGTGCCACAGCGTCTCTACTTTGCTCTGAACTTCATCGGTCAGTTCTTTCAGGTCCACCCGCACTCGCCCATGATCATCCAGGGTTAGGCTGTCTTTTCCTGAATAGAGCTCGCCTGTCAGTAGCGTATTGATTTGCTCAATACATCCTTCATGAGTGCCCTGCTCTTTCATCACCCGATACAAAAGTGAGATATACAACGGCATGACCGGGATGGCTGAACTGGACTGTGTAACCAGGGCCTTAAGTACCGACACCCGGGCACTGCCGCCGACGCGGTTTTTTAAGGTTTGGTCGATGGCCGCCGCAGCGCGGTCGAGGTCTTCTTTGGCGCGGCCGATAGTGGCTTCACCGTAGATAGGAAAGGTCAATTCGCGGCCAATATACGTATAGGCTGAGGTCTTGGCGCCTTCAGCCAGCACGTCAGCGTCAGCCAGCGCGTTGATCCAGAGTTCCCAGTCTTCCCCGCCCATTACCTTGATTGTGTTGGCAATTTCGTCGTCGTTTGCCGGCTCCAGGGTGATTTCGGAAACCTCGCGGGTATCCGTATTCAGACTTTTGCGAGTCACTGCGCCGCCAATAGGCTTCAGTGTAGACATATAGACATCGCCGGAGTCAGGGTCTTTGCGGCGAGGTGATGCCAGACTGTAGACCACCAGATCCACCTTACCCATAGACGCCTTGATTTCTTCGATTACCTCAGCCTTACACTCATGGCTGAACGCATCAGCGTTGAAGGTTTTCGCGTACAATCCGGCACTGGTCGCTGCTTTTTCAAACGCCCGGGTATTATACCAGCCCGCAGAAGCGGGACGACGCTCCGTAGGTTCTTTCTCAAACATAACGCCCAGGGTGTTGGCCTTGAAGCCAAACCCGGAGACAATGCGCGACGCCAGACCGTAGCCGGTTGAACACCCGATCACCAGTACGTTCTTTGGCCCGGATGCCGCGGGTTGATGCGCTTTCACATAGTCGATTTGCTCTTGAACATGCAGGGCACAGCCAGTCGGGTGTGCGGTGGTGCAAATAAAACCACGTACCTTCGGTTTGATGATCATGCCGGGTTCCTTAATAACGGTTCGCGTATGAGTTGCAGACGTCGTCTCGACGCATTAATTGAGGTCTATTCTACTGCCAGTGCGGGTGTAACGCTCTTGTTGGAATGCAAAAGACTTGTGACGGATACGAACAGTGTCCAGACGCTACAAGCACTGAAACTTATCGTCCGTTGCATTCATTGACGATAACGGGACCAGGTTCATATTTTTAGCCCAATGGAGGCCCAATGCCAGCAACATCCGAAATGCCCCACCTCACAACGGCCGTCATTGTAGAACAAAACCGGTCTATATTAATGGTCAACGAGATAGATAACGGTATAAATGGCTGGAATCAGCCAGCTGGTCATGTGGAACCCGGTGAATCATTATTGGACGCTGCGCTGCGTGAAACCTTGGAAGAAACCCAATACCGCGTGCGTCTGACCAGTCTGGTGGGCATCTATCAGTCGATTCACGCCGCTACCGGCATTCACTACCTGCGCGTCTGTTTCACGGCAGATCAGCCTGAATGGGTTGAAAACAGTCCACGCGACACCGATATTCTGGCCGTAGACTGGCTATCGCTCGATCAATTGCTGGCCGGGCAATTCCCGCTGCGCAGTGCTCTGGTCAGCCAGGCACTGGTCGATTATCAGGCCGGACAGCGTTATCCGCTGACTCTCATTCACCCCATGTTTGCCCCCGGGAGCTTTTAAACCCATGACCTCAGTTGCCTCAACCAAAGTCATCGTCGGTATGTCCGGTGGTGTCGATTCTTCCGTAACGGCGGCACTATTACTGGAGGCCGGGTATCAGGTCGAAGGCCTGTTCATGAAAAACTGGGACGAAGACGACGGCACAGAATACTGCACCGCCAAAGAAGACCTGGCCGACGCCCAGGCTGTCAGTGACCGACTGGGGATACACCTGCACAAAGCCAATTTCGCCGCCGAGTACTGGGATCATGTGTTTGAGCATTTTCTGGAGGAGTACCAGGCTGGCCGCACGCCCAATCCGGATATCCTGTGCAATCGGGAAATCAAATTTAAAGCCTTTCTCGACTACGCCCTGACCCTTGGCGCCGACAAAATCGCCACCGGTCACTATGCCCGCACCCGCACAACCGCCCAGGGCACCCAATTGCTGCGCGGTCTGGATACCAATAAAGACCAGTCCTACTTTCTGCATGCTGTCGGTCACGAAGAATTCGCTAAAACCCTGTTCCCGGTCGGTGAACTGGAAAAGCCCGAGGTACGCCGTATTGCAGAGAAGTACCGGCTGGCCACGGCGCGTAAAAAAGACAGCACCGGCATTTGTTTTATCGGCGAGCGCCGGTTCAGTGATTTTCTGAAGCAATACCTGCCCGCCCGCCCGGGTACGATCGAAACCGATAGCGGCGACGTCATCGGTGAGCACCAGGGGTTGATGTATTACACCATTGGGCAACGACAAGGGCTCGGCATCGGCGGTACACGCAACCATTCTGAAGCCCCCTGGTTCGTAGCAGGTAAAGATCTGGAGCGGAACGTTCTGACCGTGGTCCAGGGCACAGATAACCCTGCGCTGTTTACCCAGACGCTAGTATTAGCGTCAGTCTATTGGGTGGCAGGAGAAGCCCCGTCATTACCTGTCACGCTGATGTGCAAACACCGCTACCGGCAACCGGACCAGGCATGCAAGATGACAGCCACCGACACCGGTTATCAGGTTCAGTTCGAACAGCCACAACGAGCCATTACCCCCGGGCAATCAGCGGTGTTTTATCAGGGCGAGGTTTGTCTCGGTGGTGGCGTGATCGAGCGCACCTGGTGACCAGTACCTTTGAGACAACGGAATATCGCGTTTCTCTATAATTAGATCTAACATTAATGATGATAATCAACCCTTTGATATAAAAGGCATTAAGGAAGTTAATGAGTCACTTTAGCAATCAGGTTCTGGCTCTGGCCGGTGTCTTTCAATCTGCCCTAATGGTCGAGCAGTTGGCTCGTCAGGGCAGCCTTGAACGTCCGCGACTGGAACAAACCATCCGCACCGTTCTCAATCTGAACCCCAGCTCGGTTGAAGACGTTTATGGTGGCGCAACGGGTGTGCAAACCGGACTTGTGGGGCTGAAGAAGGTGCTGGCCAAACGTGGCAAGGGGATGTCTCCCGACGTACTACGTTACGCCATGGGTATTCTACATGCCCAGCGCAAACTCATGGCGCGGGACGATCTGATGGAGACGCTCAGTCAGCATCTGACACGCGCGGTAGACCAATGTCGCTATTTTGATGACCCGCTGCACGAATCAGTCATCGCCGCCGTCGCCAACAGCTATCAACAAAGTGTGAGCAAACTGGACTTCCGCATTCGCGTCATGGGTAACCCAAGCTACCTGCAAAACCAAAACATTGCCGAACAAGTCCGGACTGCACTGCTGTTTGGTATTCGCAGCGCTCATTTGTGGCACCAACTGGGTGGCCGGCGCTGGCATATCGTGGTGAAACGTTCAAAACTGCACGACACCGCTGAACAATTGCTCGCGAGAATATAACCAGATTTTTCGGCATTTTTATAACGCAGGTTTCAGAAATCGCCTGGGAGACGAGCGGAGGGTGCCGGGTGTGCCCCTGCGGACTAGACTCCATGGACGGATCTACGCCGCCCCCACAGGGGCATACCCGGTGCCCGTGCGGGCCAATGCCTCCCAAGTGAAGAGAACTCCGGAACTTGAGAACTGTTAAACGCATTCGTGCCCGAAGCATTGGCCTGTGTGGCGGCTGACCGGTATAATCGCCCGCCTTCACGCACCGACGGGAACCAGGCACCATGGAATTAAACGCGCTCACCGCGATCTCCCCTATCGATGGCCGATACGGCTCTAAAACCGAAGCTTTTCGCACCGTTTTCAGCGAATACGGCCTGATCAAAGCTCGGGTCACCGTTGAAGTGCGTTGGCTTCAGCAACTGGCCAGCCACGCTGACGTCACAGAACTAGCGCCCTTTACAGCGGAGGCAAACTCCTTCCTTGATAGCATTATTGATCAGTTCTCTCTTGCAGAGGCCGAGGCCATTAAAGCCATAGAGCGCACCACCAATCATGACGTCAAAGCCATTGAGTATTTCCTGAAAACCAAGCTCAGCGAGCGGGAAGAGCTTAGCAAGGTCACCGAATTCGTCCATTTCGCCTGCACCTCGGAAGACATCAACAACCTGTCACATGCCCTGATGCTCAAAACCGGCATCACCGAAGTATTGCTGCCGCAGATGCGGACTATTCGGGACGACATTGCCGCACTGGCCAAAACCCATGCCGACCAGCCCATGCTCAGCCGTACCCATGGTCAGACAGCATCGCCTACCACCCTGGGCAAAGAGATGGCGAACGTCGCACACCGGCTCGGCCGCCAAATTAAGCAGGTTGAAACAGTGGAGTATCTGGGCAAAATCAACGGGGCGGTGGGCAACTACAACGCGCACCTGTCTGCTTATCCAGCCATTGACTGGGCCGCAAACGCCGACGCCTTTATTACCTCCCTGGGCTTAACGCCCAACCCCTACACGACGCAGATTGAACCCCACGACTACATGGCCGAGCTGTTTGACGCCATCGCCCGGTACAACACCATCCTGATCGATTTCGATCGGGATATTTGGGGCTACATCTCACTGGGTTATTTCAAACAGCGCACCATCGCTGGCGAAGTGGGCAGCTCGACCATGCCGCACAAGGTCAACCCGATCGATTTCGAGAACTCAGAGGGCAACCTGGGCCTGGCCAATGCTATTCTGGCTCATCTGGCGGCGAAACTGCCAATTTCCCGCTGGCAGCGGGACCTGACCGACTCCACAGTTTTGCGCTCCATGGGCGTCGGCCTGGCACATAGCCTGATCGCCTATCAGGCTACCCAGAAAGGCATCAGCAAGCTGGAGGCCAACCCGGATCGATTGAATCAGGATTTGAACCAGGCCTGGGAAGTAATGGCCGAGGCCATTCAAACAGTAATGCGCCGCCATGGCATTGAAGAGCCCTACGAAAAACTAAAAGCCTTCACCCGCGGCAAAGCCATTACCGAGCCGATGATGCAGGACTTCGTCAACCAGCTCGACCTGCCCGATGCGGCTAAACAGTCGTTGCTGGCAATGACACCAGCCACCTATCTGGGCAATGCGGCCGAACAAGCCAAGGCGATCGACTCTTTTTAATACCCGGCGGTCAGGCCAGAACCCCCTGACCGCACTGTCCTTGTACAATCGCCGCTTTGCTGCAAAACTGAAGGGCAATGGCGGCTCCTTTCCCAGCAGTTTCACTTCTCATCAGACTCAGGTGACTCCCATGGATATGCTCGGTGGCCTCAGTGCTCAGAAATTTCTGAGCCAGTACTGGCAGAAAACCCCCTACCTGGTGCGTCAGGCGTTTACCGATCTGTTTGAAATCAGTGGCGATGAACTGGCGGGTCTGGCCACAGAACCCGAGGTTGAATCCCGCCTGGTAACGGCCAATGACTGGACTTTGCGCCACGGCCCCTTCTTTGAGGAAGACTTTGCCAACTTACCCGAAAAAGACTGGACCTTGCTGGTCCAGGCAGTTGACCACTGGGTTCCTGAAATAGCCGCATTGTTTGATGCCTTCAGCTTTATCCCGTCGTGGCGAATGGATGACGTGATGGTGTCCTATGCCACACCCGGTGGTGGCGTCGGGCCGCATTTCGACCATTACGATGTGTTTCTGATTCAGGTATCCGGAGAACGCGAATGGTGCATTGGCCAGACCTGTACCGAAGCCGATGACCGCCGCGACGATACCGACCTGAGCATACTTGCCCACTTTCAGGAGCAGGAACGCTGGGTGCTCCAACCAGGCGACATGCTCTATGTTCCGCCAGGCATTGCTCACTGCGGAACAGCCCTGAGCAAAGACTGCATCACCTATTCGATCGGTTTCCGCGCGCCCAGCCAGGCCGAAACTTTGGTCGAATTTGCACAATTCGTTGCCAACAATTGCTCGGATTTTGACCGCTATCATGACGCTGATCTAGAAGCTCGGGAAGATAACCATCTCATTACCGGGGCCGATGTAGACCGCATTCACCGTATGCTGCAAACCCTGGTACAGGACCGTGACGCCATGGCCCGGTGGTTTGGCCGTTACATGACTCAGCCCAAATACGGCGATGCCCCCCTTGAGGAGCCGTCGCTGAACAAGACGGACATCGCCCGTCAGTTACAACGGCAACCGTTGATCCGCAATGACGCGGTCAGACTCGCCTACCAACCCGGCACACTCTTTGTGGATGGTGAAGCCATTGATACCGACTTGCCAGCAGATGGATTGCGCTGGCTGTGTGAGCAAAAGCGAATCAGCGCAACTGATCTCGGCAGCCAGGACAATGCGACGCGCCTGTCTATACTGACATCACTGGTCGGCCACGACGCTTTCTATTTCGACGACGAATAACGCGGGAGCAGTGACCCTTCCACCCTATCCGGAGACTCAAACCTTCATGTCTGCAATTAAACGCTGGTATCCAGGGGTATCGGTAATTCGTTCGAAGGATCTTGGAGGGTAATAACAAAAGGCGCACAACCTTTTGACACATAGGAATACGTCTTTGCCTCAGGCAATCAACTCAGTGAAGAATCACCTCTTCATCTTCCATCGTATCGGTTTCTTCACCGGACTCTATTTCCGTTGCCACCTGTACGCCAGCTGAAATCATGGCGCGGGCAACGTCTAGCCGTTGCTCTTTCAGACGCTCTTTGGCTTCATCAGAAAACCGGATGACCAGCAAGGGGGCATCGTTGGAATCAGCGCGGCGCAGTGCCACTTCGCCGTTAGCCAGCTCGATAATTTCCCAGTACATAATGCTCCTTGTCGCTTCGTTGAGCGCATCCGAAGTGATGGTTTTAAGTCACCAGGGAACTCTCAAACTGCCTCATTCAAACAGGGTTAACCTTGGTCAACTGTGGTCGCTTTGTGCTCTTACATCGTCGACCCATTGTTGCAGCTCATCCAGACATCTGCGGTAATATTTTGTTGGTTCTTGGTTATCGTCAGACACCAGCGCAATGCGGTTTGGATCGGCTTTTTTGACGTTTTCTGATACCAAACCCGACGACCATTGGTTCAGATCGCGATGCAGCTGCTGCATCCAGTGACCAGATTGTTCCAGCCCGGCTTGAACCGATTTCAGCTCCCAGGCATCGGGCCGGGCACGGTGCCAGAAATTCAGCAACTCATCCAGTAGCATTTCCGGTGCCAGCTTCACTCCATAGGGTTCGGCCGCTTCACACACAGCCGCCTTCCAGGCACGGTATGCCAGCACTTCAAAGGCCGACTCACACGCCTGGCGCTGCGCCGCTGCCGCGTCCTGTTCCGCCAAAGCCAACATCAGCCGGGACTGATACAACAATGCATTGGTAAGACCGCGTCGGTTCATGACTCAGTAGTTCATCCGAAAACCAATGTTGAAAGTATTGTCTACGCGGCTGGGGCCACCTGAGGTGTCGTGGTAATAGCCAGCGATATCATGCCAGCCTACAAACACGCGCGCCTGCGGCAGTACCTTGTAAGTCACCCGTGCTATTACTTCCTGAAAAGCGACAACGTCACCAAAACTGAGGATATCGGGTGCGTAATACAGTTGGGCTTCGGTACCCAGGCCGTTCATGAAATCCGGCTGCCAGCGCAGAAATCCACCCACGCCCAGTGCAAAACCAGGTTCGCCGGCATCAAACAGAAAACCCTTGAACCCAATCCCTCCGATCATTTCCTGATTGGCCATTGTTGCATCGACGGCATTAAAGCCAGCACTGAATGCATAGGCCTGATTGTCTTCACTGTAGGCAAGACCAGTGGTGATGTGTGCACCGGAGCCCACCCGAACGGCCTCGTGCTCCAGTCTGACCGAGGTATTGGACAGCGCAATGTCAAGCGAACCGCCAGCCTGAACGCCGAAGGGAATCAATACGGCACAGGCTGCTAGCCAGGTCTTGAGGGTCATTTCACTACTCCAGAATAAAGTTTGGGGGGGCATTGTACTGAATTATGACGGTATCCACACCAAGCGGGGGGGGGGGGGGGGGGGG
>NZ_JBBECH010000066.1:46700-84918 GCF_040881935.1 Saccharospirillum sp.
GGGCCACAATGTGGCCCGCCGCTTATTTTGGATACTGTAATCTGTTGCCAGGTTCGGAGGCTAAATTAAAACCAGCGACTTAGCGGGACAGATCAAGCAGTAGCTTGTTCAGGCGACCGACAAAGCCTGCGGCATCTTTGGGGTGCGACCCCTCCGCCAGGCGCGCCTGTTCCAGCAGGATATTGGCCAGATCGGAAAAGCGGTCTTCACTGGTTTCCTGCTCTAGCCGCTGCACCAGCGGATGCTCGGGGTTCAATTCAAAAATGGGCTTGGTCTCGGGTACCGCCTGACCGGCAGCCTCCATAATGCGGCGCATCTGGGCACCCATGTCGTTGTCACCAACGACGATGCAGGCCGGTGATTCCACCAGACGGTGAGTCATGCGGACCTCTTCAACGTCGTTCTCGAGCAATGTTTTCAGTCGCTCCAACAGAGGCTTGTGATCGTCGTTGGCTTTTTGCTGAGCCTCTTTCTCTGCTTCGGTTTCCACACCGCTCAGATCCAGACCGCCACGGGCAACATCGACCAGGGACTTGCCATCAAACTCACGCAGGTACCCCATCAACCATTCGTCAATCCGGTCGCTCATCAGCAGCACTTCGATGCCTTTCTTGCGGAACACCTCCAGGTGGGGGCTGTTCTTGGCGGTCTGATGGCTATCTGCGGCCACGTAATAGATTTTATCCTGCCCTTCTTTCATTCGGCTGACGTAATCGTCCAGTGACTGTGTCTGGGCGGGTTCGCCGGTATGACTAGTGGCAAAACGCAATAGCTTGGCAATTTTGTCGTTATTGGCAGAGTCTTCGGCTGGCCCCTCTTTCAGAACCTGACCAAACTCATCCCAGAATGCCTGATACCCTTCAGGGTCTTTCTTGGCCAGCTTGGCCAGCATATCCAGTACCCGCTTGGTCAGAGCCGAGCGCATGTTGTCGATGGCATCGTCACTTTGCAGGATTTCGCGACTGATGTTCAGCGGCAAGTCGTTAGAATCAACGATGCCCTTGGCGAAGCGCAGATACATCGGAAGGAATTGCTCGACATCGTCCATAATGAACACACGCTGGACATAGAGTTTCAACCCGCGAATGCGTTCCCGGTTCCAAATGTCATAGGGGGCTTTCTTCGGAATGTACAGCAGACTGGTGTAGTCCAGCTTGCCCTCAACCTTGTTGTGGCTCCAGCTTAAGGGGTCGCCAAAGTCGTGCGAAATATGGCGGTACAATTCTTTGTATTCGTCGTCGGATATCTCGCTGCGCGGGCGGGTCCACAACGCTTTGGCGCTGTTAACGGTTTCCCATTCAACCGCCGTTTCCCCAGTTTTTTCATCCTCCGGGTCGTCGTAGCTTTCCTTCAACATCTGCACCGGAATGGCGATGTGATCCGAGTATTTGCGGATCAGGTTGCGCAAGCGCCAGCCATCGGCAAACTCGATTTCTTCCGGCTTCAGATGCAAGACGATGCGTGTTCCGCGTGCTGGCAGTGTCACCTCAGCTAGGCTGAACTCGCCCTCGCCTTCACTGCGCCAGTGCACACCGGCATCAGCAGGTGTTCCGGCGCGACGGGTATAGACATCAACGGCGTCGGCTACAATGAAGGACGAGTAAAAACCCACCCCGAATTGCCCGATTAACTGGCTGTCCTTACGTTCGTCACCGGTCAGATTTTTTAGAAATTCAGCGGTGCCGGATTTGGCGATGGTCCCCAGGTTGGCGATAACGTCGTCGCGGGTCATACCAATGCCATTATCGGTCAGCGTAACCGTGCCGGCTTCTTTGTCGTACTCGACCCGAATGGTCAGATCACTGTCTTCCGCGAGCAGGGAATCATCCTTTAATGCCTGAAATCGCAATTTGTCGCAGGCATCAGAGGCATTGGAGATCAGCTCACGCAGGAAAATCTCCTTGTTGGAGTACAGGGAGTGGATCATCAAATGCAGAAGTTGCTTGACTTCTGTCTGAAAACTGAGCGTTTCTTGTTGGGTTTCAGACATGTAATTCACCTCAAATCAAAGACTTAGCCTATGGTCCCCTCTATTTATGGGCCTTGTGATGCATTTCAAGCACCGGCACTATCATTTCCTGTAACAGCCTTTCCACGCAGGCGACGCTGATGCACACTTATAACCGAACGCCACCGGTTCGGGGCGACAAACATACGTCCCCTACCGACCGAGCATATTTCAATAGCCGTCTACTACAAGGAAGCACCCTCAGAATGTCGACGCCAACCCCTTATGATGCTCCCGTTCGCAAGCGCGAAATCTTTGGCTGGGCCATGTATGACTTCGCCAACAGCAGCTATACCACCGTCGTAGTCAGCTTCATTTACAGTGCTTTTTTCATTTCCTACATAGTTCCGCCCGAGCTTGACCACCTGAAAAACACCTTCTGGGCTGCCAGCGTGGCGATTTCCACCGGTCTGGCGATCATTCTGGCGCCACTGGTCGGGGTGATTTGCGACTACAGTGGCCGCAAGAAGCGCTATCTTGCCTGGTGTACTTGGGTATCGGTGCTGGCAACCGGCGGTTTGTACTTCGTGGAGCCAGGGTCGGTCTGGCTTGGCATGACATTTCTGATCTGCAGTAACACCGCCTGGATGCTGTCCGAAAGTTTCATCGCAAGCTTCCTGACCGAGTTGGCCACCAAAGACAATATGGGCCGAATTTCCGGAGTGGGTTGGGGTATTGGCTACATCGGTGGGCTGCTAAGTCTGCTGATCATCATCGTGGTGGTGACCGAAAGCGCAAGCTCAAATCTTTCGCTTTATATCGACCAGAACCAACTGGCTATGGTCGTCGTCGCGCTGTTTTACGGGCTCGGTGCCCTGCCCACGTTTCTTTTCGTCAAAGAACGGGCCGAACCCATTCCCGAATTCGAGCACGCCCGCTTTTCCGTCTTGCTAAAAGCCGCAGGCGTACGATTACTGGCCATGCGCAGCATCATTGCCGACTACCCGGTTCTGTTTCGGTTTTTCGTTGCGTTCATGGTGTACATGGCCGGGGTATCGGTTGTGGTCAAATTCTTCGGCATCTACGCCCAGGAAGAAATTGGCATTCGCGGCACTCAACTACTGATTATCGGGGCCACGCTGCAGGTTGCCTCGATGATCGGGGCCATCGGCTTCGGTTTTATAGAAGACACCCTGGGCTCCAAAAACACCCTGCTTCTGACACTGGGCTGGTGGTTGCTGGGCCTGCTGGGCATTTATTATCTGGATGTACTGGTCGCATTGACCGGGATGACGGTCTCGACACTCTTTGTGGTGGTCGCCTTTGTGGCGGGCAGCGCCATGGGTGCGACGCAGAGCGCCAGCCGTGCTGTGGTCGGTTTGCTGGCAAGCCCGAAAGACTCGGCCTTGCTGTTCGGGTTGTGGGGTACTTTCGGACGCTTTGCCATCATCATCGGCATGACATTCGGCCCCATATCCGATGCCGTTGGGCGGCATCAGGCTTTGCTGATCATCATGCTCTACTTTATCGCCGGGGGCATTTTGCTGATGCGCGTACCCTTGCGCCAGGCCATTCAGGATCAGCGTTCGATTCCGGTCAGCTCCGCGCCAACCCGGTAAATTTGTTCAAGCCCGGTCCCCCGCTACGCCGGGAGACCGGGTGGCCGTTTTATTCCTCGGCACTCTTTCCCAGATTGATGTCCTGGTTAGGGTCCAGGCCCCTCGCCCTGACCAGCTCTTTCAGTGTCGTACTGCGAAATTCACGCCGGTACAACACGCCTATGATCACACTGGTCAGTACCACAAACCAGAGCGGTCCCAGAAACCAACCGATAACAGCCAGACTGAAATACACCGCCCGCAACCCCAAATTAAACTGCTTCCCCGCCAGATCCATTACTTTGGCCGTATGGACTGAGAAGTCTTTCTTCACAGAGTCAGGAATGGTCTCGCTTGGCGTGGGCGCCGAACCAATCATGACCGATAAGAACCCAAACTGACGCATGCTCCAGGTGAAACTGAGAAAGGCATAGACGTAAATCGCTACCAAAACACCGACTTTGGCTTCCCACAATGCCTTGGTACCGGGCTGTACAAAGGAGATGTCATTTAGCAGTCGTACAACCTGTTCCGACGCGGCCAACACGGTAATCAGACCCGCCACTACGAACAGGCAACTGGAGGCGAAAAAGGCTGAGTTGCGCTCGAGATTACCCACGGCCGACATATCAGACACCCGGTTTTCCCGACGCAAGAGTCGGTGCATCCAGTCCACTCTGAAGTGATGCATGATGGACGACAAACTGTGTCTGCGCTTTGCTTCCCGGGAAGCATAGCGGGTATAAACCACCCAACTGGTGAAAAATACCAGCAATGCCAGCCAATCGAATAAATGTATCATGCCTTACTTGTCCTTAATCCTAATGTCCGTCATACGGTGAGAGTCTAGCCCAACCACCCCCTCCCTGGCAGCCTACTTATTCTCACTCAATAAAAAAGGCAGCCTAAGCTGCCTTTTTTTTCTCGCTTTGTTAAGCGATGATAAAGCTTACCAGCCAGTGACTTCTTTCAGTGCGTCACCGATTTGCGCCAGAGAGCGCACGGTTTTAACACCGGCGTCTTCCAGAGCGGCAAACTTCTCATCGGCCGTGCCCTTACCACCGGCAATGATGGCGCCCGCGTGGCCCATACGCTTACCTGCAGGTGCGGTAACACCGGCAATGTAAGAAACGACAGGCTTGGAAACATTGGCCTTGATGTAAGCTGCTGCTTCTTCTTCAGCGGTACCGCCAATCTCGCCAATCATCACAATGGCTTCGGTTGCCGGATCTTTCTCGAACATTTCCAGAATGTCGATGAAGTTGGAACCTGGAATCGGGTCACCGCCAATACCAACACAGGTTGACTGGCCAAAACCATGATCAGTCGTCTGCTTCACGGCTTCGTAAGTCAGGGTACCGGAACGCGATACGATGCCCACTTTACCTGGCTTGTGAATATGGCCGGGCATAATGCCGATCTTGCATTGTCCCGGGGTGATCACACCGGGGCAGTTCGGGCCGATCATGCGCACGCCCTTGCGGTCGACGTATTCTTTGGCAACCAGCATGTCCAGCGTTGGGATGCCTTCGGTGATGCACACCACCAGCTCAACACCACTGTCGGCGGCTTCAATGATGGCGTCCAGGCAGAACGGTGCCGGTACGTAGATCACAGAAGCAGTTGCACCGGTTGCTTCTACCGCTTCGCGAGCGGTATTGAAGACTGGCAGGCCCAGATGCGTAGTACCACCCTTGCCCGGCGAAACACCACCGACCATTTGCGTACCGTATTCAATCGCCTGTTCACTGTGAAACGTACCCTGTGAACCGGTAAAGCCCTGGCAGATTACCTTGGTGTTCTTATCGATCAATACGCTCATGCTGCACCTCCGGCTGCTTGTACCACTTTTTCGGCAGCGTCAGTCAGCGAAGTGGCTGCAATGATGTTCAGGCCACTGTCGGCCAGTTTTTTGGTGCCCAATTCAGCATTATTGCCTTCGAGACGAACCACAACAGGGACTTTCACGCCCACTTCTTCGACAGCACCAATGATGCCTTCAGCAATCATATCGCAACGAACAATACCACCGAAGATGTTAACGAAAACGGCCTTGACCGAGGTATCGGACAAAATGATTTTGAACGCTTCCGCCACACGCTCTTTGGTCGCACCGCCGCCTACATCAAGGAAGTTGGCAGGCTGGCCACCGCTCAACTTGACGATGTCCATGGTGCCCATCGCCAGGCCGGCGCCATTGACCATGCAGCCAATGTTACCGTCCAGAGCAACGTAATTAAGCTCCCAGGCGGCTGCCTGCGCTTCACGCTCGTCTTCCTGAGAGGGGTCACGCATGTCGGCAATTTGCTTTTGACGGAACAATGCATTGGCGTCAACGCCGATTTTGGCGTCCAGGCAGTGCAGATTGCCTTCGTCGGTGATCACCAGCGGGTTCACTTCAATCAGCGCAAGGTCTTTGTCGACGAACAGCTTCGCCAGACCCAGGAAGATCTTGGTGAACTGCTTGACCTGCTCGCCTTTCAGGCCGAGCTGGAATGCCACGTCACGCGCCTGGAAAGGCTGAGCGCCAACCAGCGGGTCGACGACAACGCGCAGAATTTTCTCGGGCGTTTCTTCAGCGACTGTCTCGATGTCCATGCCACCTTCGGTCGATGCCATAAAGACAACGCGACGGCTGCCACGGTCGACAACGGCACTGAGGTACAGTTCGTTGGCGATGTCGGTGCAGGTTTCAACCAGAATCTTGCTGACTGGCTGGCCTTTTTCATCGGTCTGGAAAGTAACCAGATTCTTACCCAGCCACTTCTCAGCAAAGGCGCGAATCTCTTCATCGGTTTTGACCAGCTTTACGCCGCCAGCCTTGCCCCGGCCACCCGCGTGTACCTGAGCCTTGACCACCCACATGCTACCCCCGATCTTTTTAGCGGCAGCAACCGCTTCTTCGGGCGTATCACAGGCAAAGCCATCGGATACAGGCAGACCGTACTCTTTGAACAGCTGCTTCGATTGATACTCGTGTAGGTTCATCGTTCTTTCCGTTCTGTGAACTCGAGTGATTGGGAGAATTTGTTGTTCTAGTGGGTTTCACCCGCAAGGCACTCTGATTAGCGAATAAAGAAACCGGGAGCAATCTCCCGGTAACTTTCTATAATCAACGCTTTTTGCGATTGACCTTATGAATTGCCATATTATCTACAGCCAATGCTGCTTCGTGCACCGCTTCCGAGTTAGTCGGGTGAGCGAAACAGGTCAGCTGCAAGTCTTCAGCGCTGGAGGCAAACTCCATCGCGATCACGCCCTGAGCGATCATTTCTGATGCACCTGACGCGAATATGTGCATACCCAAAATCCGGTCGGTCTTGGCATCGGCGATGATTTTGACCTGACCGTCGGTAGCATTTTGCGCCATGGCACGACCGATGGCCGCCATGGAGAAAGAACCCACTTTATAGTCAGCGCCTTCTGATTTCAGTTGTTCTTCGGTCTTGCCGACCCAGGCAATTTCCGGGTGGGTATAAATGACGTTCGGAATGGTGTCGTAGTTCATCTGGGCGTTATGGCCAGCGATGATCTCAGCCACCATGATGCCTTCTTCCGACCCTTTGTGCGCCAGCATCGGGCCACGTACAACGTCGCCAATGGCATAAACGCCCGGCACGGTGGAGCGGCACTGGTCGTCAACCTGAACAAAACCACGCTCGTCCAAAGAAACCCCACAACCCTTGTCCAGGCAGCCTTCGGTGAAAGGGCGACGACCTACAGCAACAATCAGTTTGTCGAAGGTTTCTTTCTTTTCGCCTTCGCTGTCTTCAAAGGTCACTTCAACCTTGTTCTTCTTAACGTCAGAGCCTGTTACCCGGGCACCCAGACGTACATCGAGACCGGCTTTCTTGGTGAAAAACTTCAAGGCATCTTTGGCAATAGCCTGGTCTGCTGCTGGCAGGAAGGTGTCCATGGCTTCCAGCACAACCACTTCCGAGCCCAGGCGTTTCCAGACTGAACCCAGCTCCAGGCCGATCACACCCGCACCGATCACACCCAGACGTTTTGGTACTGAAGAAAATTCCAGTGCACCTTCAGAGTCAACAATGGTATCGCCATTGGACGGTGTTGGTGGAATCTCGATCGGGATAGAACCAGTGGCCAGAATGACGTTTTTGCCTTCCAGGGTTTCTACCTTGCCATCGTGCAAAGTGACTTCAACGACCTTGTTGGCCTTGAGCATCCCCTTGCCTTCAAAGGTGGTCACGCCGTTGCCTTTCAACAAACCAGCCACACCGCCGGTCAATTTGCCAACGATGTCTTCTTTGCGCTTGACCATGGCCTTGACGTCAACCTTGAGATCTTTCAGGCCAATGCCGTGCAACTGAAAGTCGTGCTGCGCTTCATGAAACTTTTCTGAAGATTCCAGCAACGCCTTCGACGGAATGCAACCAACGTTCAGGCAGGTTCCACCGTAAGATGGTTTTTCATCTTTGGTCAGCCACTTTTCGACGATGGCTGTTTTCAAGCCCAGTTGCGCTGCCTTGATAGCGGCGACGTAACCGCCCGGCCCTGAACCGATAACCACTACATCAAATTGTTGTGCCATATTCCTGACCCTTCTATTAACTATTAGCGATGGCAGCGACCGAGCCGCTGCCCTACCTATTCGTGTTCCGTTACGCGCCTGTCCATACCCCGGACACAGCCTTTACAGCTCAAGCAGAATGCGCGCCGGATCTTCCAGCATGTCTTTAATGGCAACCAGATATTGCACGGCTTCTTTACCGTCGATCAGACGGTGGTCGTAGGACAACGCCAGGTACATCATCGGCAGGATTTTCACCTCACCGTTCACGGCCATCGGACGTTCCTGGATCTTGTGCATCCCCAGAATCGCCGTTTGCGGCGGATTCAAAATCGGAGTCGACAACAAGGAGCCAAACACACCACCGTTTGTAATGGTGAAGGTTCCGCCCTGCATGTCTTCCAGCCCCAACTTGCCGGATTGAGCTTTCGATCCGAAGTCGCGGATGGTGCTTTCGATGGTCGCCAGGCTCATCTGTTCAGTATCACGCAATACCGGAACGACCAAACCGCGATCGCTGGAAACGGCAACACCGATGTCGTAGTAACCGTGATACACGATGTCATCGCCATCGATGGAGGCGTTTACATCCGGGAAGCGACGCAGTGCTTCGGTCGCGGCCTTGATGAAGAATGACATAAAGCCCAAACGTGTGCCGTTATGTGCGTTCTGGAATTCTTCTTTGTATTTGGCGCGCAGATCCATGATCGGCTTCATGTTAACTTCGTTAAACGTCGTCAGCATGGCGGTGGTGTTTTTAGCGTCAAGCAACCGTTCCGCAACCCGCTTGCGCAAACGAGTCATTGGCACCCGTTTTTCCGAACGCTCACCCGGCCGAGTAGCAACGGCCGCTGACGAAGTGCTCTGGCTCTGCGGCATCATACCGGGCATGCTGTTGGAAGGTGCGCTGGCCGGGCTTGATTTCGAATTGCTTTCAACCGCATTCACCACGTCTTCCTTGGTGATGCGTCCACCCTTACCGGTTCCGGTAATATCCTGAGCGCTAAGGTTGTTATCATCAGCCAGGCGACGTGCCGCAGGGCTCATCGCAGCATCGGCATCGTCCTTTCCGGAGTCACCTGACGTTGCGCTGTCGTCTTTTTTGGCGGAATCGTCTTTTTTAGCCGTATCGCTCTGCTTGGCATCGGCTTTATCGCCAGCTTTCGCTTCGCCACCAGCCCCCGCTTCGAAATAGCCAATCACTTCCTGGCTTTCGACGGTGTCACCCTCATTCTTGGTGATTTCCTTGATCGCACCATCAGCCGGTGCAACGACTTCCAGTACAACCTTGTCTGTCTCAATATCGACGATCAGTTCATCACGGGATACCGCTTCACCGGGCTGCTTGTGCCAGGTAGCAACGGTGCCGTCAGCGACGGACTCTGGGAACTGGGGAGCTTTAATTTCTGTAGCCATGTAGTGGGTCCTTAGTCGGTTAGCCGTCGATCATTGATCAAGCAAAATTGCTTCATTAAGGAATTTTTCAAGCTGTTCAAGGTGCAATGCCATGTATCCGGCCGCCGGAGAAGCCGAGGCTTCGCGCCCAGCGTAGCTCAGATACAACTTGGGATTGACCCGGTGCAGCGCCTTGCGCATGTGGTGCTGACTGGAATACCAGGCGCCCTGATTCATCGGTTCTTCCTGACACCAAATCACCTCTTTCAGCTTCGGATAAGCCAGCAAGATTTCATACAGCCGGTCTTCCGGGAAGGGGTACAGCTGCTCAATCCGGACGATGGCCACGTTGTTGGCTGATTCCTTGGTGCGCTTCTCGGTCAGGTCGTAGTAGACCTTGCCGGAGCAGAGCACCACGCGGGTAACCTTCTTCGGATCAATACTGCTGTCGGTTTCCGGAATCACTGTCTGGAAACTGCCATTGGCGAGCTCTTCCAGGCTGGACACCGCATCTTTATGACGCAACAGGCTCTTTGGCGACATGACCACCAGTGGCTTGCGCAGATTACGCCGGGCCTGGCGACGCAGCATGTGAAACACCTGCGCTGGCGTAGTCGGCATGCATACCTGGATGTTCTGTTCAGCACACATTTGCAAAAAGCGTTCAAGACGAGCCGACGAATGCTCCGGCCCCTGGCCTTCATAACCATGAGGTAACAGCATGACCAGGCCGCAGAGACGCCCCCACTTGTGCTCACCGGAGGTGATGAACTGGTCGATCACCACCTGGGCGCCATTGGCGAAATCACCAAACTGGGCTTCCCAGATCACCAGGGTGTTCGGCGTAGTGGTTGAATAGCCATACTCGAAGGCAACCGCTGCCTCCTCTGACAAGAAAGAATCCCACACTTCGAAACTTGGTTGATCGTCTGACAAATGCGCCAGCGGTGTGTAGGTACTGCCATCCTTCTGGTTATGCAACACGGCATGGCGGTGCACAAAGGTGCCGCGGCCAGAGTCCTGACCAGTCATCCGCACCGGATGCCCGTCTTTGATCAGCGTGGCATAGGCGAGCATTTCGGCCATGCCCCAGTTGATCGGCAGCGCACCCTTGGTCATTTTGGCTCGGTCTTCGAGAATTTTGTTGACCTGACGCTGCAGCGGAAAGCCTTCCGGCAGGGTATTCATCTGGTTGGCCAGGTCCTGCAGTTCCTTGAGCGGGTAGCTGGAATCGTAATCATCCACAACTGGCTGATTCAGGTAGGGCGACCAATCTACAAACAGGGCTTTGTTGGGCTCTTTAACCAGTGATTTGACCACATGCTCACCGTTATCGAGCAGATCACGGTACTCATCGGCGATGGTTTTGGCCTCACCCTCGGTGATGACATCCTGTTCAATCAGTGATTCGATGTACAATGCCAGCGAGGTTTTACGGCTGCGAATGGCCTGATACATCAATGGCTGGGTCATCGCGGGCTCGTCGGCCTCGTTGTGACCACGGCGCCGGTAGCAAACCAGATCAATCACCACGTCTTTCTTGAATTGCTGGCGATAGTCGACAGCAACCTGGGTAGCAAACACCACGGCTTCAGGGTCATCTCCATTCACATGCAGGATCGGAGCCTGAACCATCTTGGCAATGTCGGTGCAGTATTCGGTAGAGCGCGCATCTTCGCGCTTGGAGGTGGTAAAACCGACCTGGTTGTTGATGATGACATGAATGGTCCCGCCGGTATTGAACGCCCGGGTCTGGGACATCTGGAAGGTTTCCATCACCACGCCCTGCCCCGCAAAAGCGGCATCGCCATGGATATTCACCGGAATAACCTGATCTCTGGACGTATCTTTACGACGATCCTGACGGGCACGTACAGAGCCCTCTACCACCGGCGACACGATTTCCAGGTGTGACGGGTTAAATGCCAGTGCCAGATGCATCTCACCGCCTTCGGTCATCACATTCGATGAAAACCCCTGGTGATACTTAACGTCACCGGAACCCTGATCGAGGAAGGACTTGCCTTCAAATTCCTGGAACAGCTCGGACGGATTTTTGCCGAGAATGTTCACCAGCATGTTCAGCCGACCTCGGTGGGCCATACCGATAACGATCTCTTTGGCGCCGTAGCTACCGCTGCGCTGGATCAGTTCATCCATCAGCGGAATCAGCGTTTCACCACCTTCCAGTCCGAACCGCTTGGTTCCGGGGTACTTGGAGCCCAGAAACTTCTCCAGACCTTCCGAAGCGGTCAGGCGCTCCAGTATGTGTTTACGAGCCTGAGAAGAATAGTCGGGCTTTGACCGCACCGATTCAATGCGCTGCTCAATCCAGCGGCGCTCGGCGGTATCAACAATGTGGGTAAATTCGGTACCGATGGAGGAACAGTAGGTCTGCTCCAGGGCAGTGACGATGTCTTTCAGTGGTGCCTCTGACTTGCCTATATAGAGGTTTCCACATTGAAAAACGGTGTCTTCATCGGCGGCGGACAGGCCGTGGTATTGCAACTCCAGATCCGGCACGTCGCCGCGCACAGCGATTCCGAGCGGATCAAGCTTGGCTTTCTGATGACCCCGAAACCGGTAGGCTGTCGCCAATTGGTGCACCTGCACCTGCTTGCGCTCGTGCTCGGTGACGATACTGGGTGCCAGGGTGTTGGCCGCGACGTTGCGGGATTTACCGAGAAGCAGGAAGTGATCGCGAACCGGCGAGTGAGGCGTATCGGTCGTGACTTTGTCGTTAATGTTGGGGAGTTTGTCGAACACCGCACGCCATTGCTCGGTGACGGAATTGGGGTCAGCCAGATAGGCTTCGAACATTTCATCAAGGTAGGCTTGGTTACCGCCCGATAGATGGGATGTAGACCAAAGTTCCTCCATGGTGCCATTATGCATTGCTTGAACCCTATTTGTTCAATACCGCGGAGAATATGATGCCAAATGACATCGCTCAATTTTTGTCACTCAATTGCGCCAGGCCGACCGGTAAAGCAACCAGCTTACCGCAAAACGCCCCGATACCTCCCGATACCGGGGTTCAACCGCAGAGTGAGGCGGCTGTATTCTTGATTAACAGTGATCAGGTCGCGTTGGCCAACAGCATAGACCGGATATGACCGATCGCACGCGTTGGGTTCAACCCTTTCGGGCAAACGCTGACACAGTTCATGATACCACGGCAACGGAACACACTGAACGGGTCATCCAGTTCCGCCAGCCGATCGTCTGTGGCTGTATCCCGGCTGTCTGCCAGGAAACGGTAAGCTTGCAGCAAACCAGCCGGACCAACGAATTTATCCGGATTCCACCAGAATGAAGGACAGGACGTTGAACAGCAGGCGCAGAGAATACACTCATACAGGCCGTCCAGCTTCTCCCGATCTTCCGGGCTTTGCAGCCGTTCAATGGCGGGTGCTGGCTGATCATTGATCAGGAACGGCTTGATTTTTTCGTATTGCTTGTAGAAGACACTCATGTCGACCACCAGATCACGAATGACTGGCAGGCCCGGCAACGGACGTACGACCAACTTGTCACGACCGCCCTTCACTTCTGACAGCGGCGTAATACAGCCCAGGCCGTTCTTGCCATTGATGTTCAGACCGTCTGAACCACAGACACCTTCACGGCATGAGCGGCGATAGGATACAGAAGGATCCTGCTCTTTGACCAGATTCAGAACATCCAGAACCATCAGATCTTTGTCTGCAGGGACATTAATGTCGTAATCCTGCATATAGGGCTTCTTGTCGGTTTCCGGATTGTAGCGATACAGGCTGACTTTCATACAACGCTCCTAGTAAGTCCGGATTTTAGGCTGGAAGGTATCAACGGTCTTCGGTGTGAAATTCACCCCCCGCTTACTGATCACTTTCTCGCCAGGCTTGAAGATGGAGTGGCACAGCCAGTTTTCATCATCACGCACCTGAAAATCTTCGCGGGCATGGGCACCACGACTTTCCGTGCGCTGCTCAGCTGATACAGCAGTGGCTTCTGCCACTTCCAGCAGGTTGGCGAGTTCAAGGGCTTCGATCCGTGCGGTATTAAAGGCGCGGCTCTTGTCGTCCAGAGCGATATTTTCAACACGCTTGCGAAGTTCAGCCAACTTGGCCAGACCTTCGCCCATGCTCTTGCCTTCGCGGAATACACCGAAGTGCAATTGCATGCAGTTTTGCAGGTCTTTTTTGACGTCAGCCACTTTTTCAGTGCCCTTGCCATTGTCCAATGCATCCAGACGAGCCATGGCACGTTCTATGTCAGCCTCGGTAGCAGCGCTGGTTTCAAAGCCTTCACGCAGCGTTTTCTCGATCTGCATACCCGCCGAGCGACCAAAGACCACCAAATCCAGCAGTGAGTTACCTCCCAGACGGTTGGCACCGTGCACTGATACACAGGCCGCTTCACCACAGGCGTAAAGGCCATCAATCACGTGATCCTTGCCGTCTTCATCAATCGACAGCGCCTGGCCACCAATGTTGGTCGGAATGCCGCCCATCATATAGTGGCAGGTGGGTACGACCGGAATTGGCTCTTTAGCCGGGTCTACGTGAGCAAAGGTCTTGGACAGCTCAACAATACCGGGCAGGCGGCTTTGCAGCAACTCTTCGCCCAGGTGATCCAGCTTCAGGAAGACATGATCGCCTTCCGGACCGCCCCCGCGACCTTCGAGCAATTCCAGAATCATCGACCGGGCCACCACATCGCGGCCTGCCAGGTCTTTGGCGTTTGGTGCATAGCGTTCCATGAACCGCTCGCCGTCTTTATTGATCAGATAACCACCTTCACCCCGGCACCCTTCGGTAACCAGGGTTCCGGCGCCGTAAATGCCGGTTGGGTGGAACTGCCACATTTCCATGTCCTGTACCGGGAAGCCCGCGCGCAGTGCCATACCAATGCCGTCGCCGGTATTGATCAATGCGTTGGTAGTGGAAGCGTAGATACGCCCTGCACCGCCCGTCGCCAGAACCGTCGCCTTGGATTGAATATGAACGGTTTCACCGGTTTCGATATCAATAGCTACCACACCGACTACGGCATTGCTGTCGTTGGTCACCAGATCTACGGCGTACCATTCGTTTAAAAACTTGGTACCGGCTTTCAGGTTGCCCTGATACAGAGTGTGCAACAGCGCATGACCGGTACGGTCGGCTGCAGCACAGGTACGGGCGGCTTGCCCGCCTTCACCGAAATTCTTCGACTGACCACCGAAGGGGCGCTGGTAGATTCGGCCATTCTCAAAGCGGGAAAACGGCAAGCCCATATGATCCAGCTCAAACACCGCCTGAGGACCGACAGAACACATGTATTCGATGGCGTCCTGGTCACCGATATAATCGGACCCCTTAACGGTGTCATACATGTGCCAGCGCCAATCGTCATCCGGATCCGCACTGGCGATGGCGCAGGTGATACCACCCTGGGCCGATACCGTGTGTGACCGGGTCGGGAACACTTTGGAGATCACGGCCGTATTCAAACCGGATTCAGCCAGTTGAAGCGCTGCCCGTAAGCCTGAACCGCCGCCGCCAACCACGATGGCGTCATAGGTCATTGTCTTGATGTTAGCCATGCTTTATACACCCCATACAGCGGTAACACCGGCAACCAGATACACAAAGGCGGTTACCGCAATCACACAGAGAAAAAAGAAGCGAACCCAGGTGTTTTTCAGATAATCAGTCGCGACGGTCCACATGCCGATCCAGATATGACCAACCAGAGCCAGTAAGGTGGCCAGGGTGAACAGTTTTACCCAGAACAGGGAGAACAGGTGCTCCCATTCGTCGTAGCCCAAATCGGGATTGGCTAGCAAGACACCAACCATAAAGAGTGTATAGAGTGCCAGCAACACGGCTGAAACACGTTGCACGAGCCAGTCAGACAGGCCACTTCGGGTCAAATTCGTCACACTTTTTACCATACCCATATCCCCATCAATACGATCACGACAACGGAAAGGACCATGCTTATCTTGGCAGCCAGCGGCCCTCCTTCTTTCGTTTCAGCGAAACCGGCGTCCATGATCAGATGCTTGATACCGGCAAAGAAGTGATACACAACCAGCGACAGGATGCCCCAGGTGATCAGCTTGGCGAAGGGATGAGTCATGACAGCAACGGTCTGGTCAAACCCCTGACGGGACTCAAGACTCAGGCTCAAAGCCCAGACTAGAAAGCCCACAGCGACAAACAGCATGACGCCGGTGATGCGGTGCAGAATCGACGCTATGGCGGTGATCGGCTGACGGATTGTCGTCAGGTCGAGGTTTTTCGGTCGGTGATCTTTCACGGCAGTACACTCTTCTTATGGTGCGAACCCCAGGGTTGGGGTGTTTGGAGTTGTTGGACGGATTAGCCCAACCCCGAAATGCGGCGGAATTATAGAGACCGTCGAACACAATTACAAATGGTCACGCCCGTGATCAGCCCGCCTGATCAGGGATTTATTAGTGGACTCTATTGTATCCATTGACAAACCGTTTCCACTTCGACTTTAGAGGGAGGCATCGATTTTCGTCAACCGGGTGTAAGACCGAAGTCAAATTGACAATCCCGACCAAGGCTCTATAGTTGGCCCGATTTTAAACTCTGAGTCACAACTGTATCATCCAGTGCTGCTCTCACTGAGCAAACACACCACACAGGGCCTGCAACTAAGGTCCGGCACGATCTCACCCCATCCAGCGCCTGTACACTGGCGCCTAACACTGTTTTTAAGAGGAGGCCTCATGACTGACAAGACAGCCAAGTTGGTCATCGAAGGACGAGACCCGATTGAACTGCCGATTTACTCCGGCACTCTGGGTCAGGATGTTGTAGACGTGCGGTCGCTGACCGCTCATGGCCTGTTTACTTACGATCCGGGCTTTGTCTCAACTGCGTCCTGCGAGTCAGAAATCACCTACATCGATGGTGATAAAGGTGTCCTACTGCACCGGGGCTACCCCATTGATCAGTTGGCCAACAATGCCGACTATCTGGATGTGTGTTACCTGCTGCTCTACGGCGAACTGCCCGACAACAACCAGAAAAGCGAATTCAAAAACACCATCATGCACCACACCATGGTGCATGAGCAGATGCATGAGTTTTTCCAGGGGTTCCGTCGCGACTCCCACCCCATGGCCATTATGGTCGGTGTGGTTGGCGCACTGTCGGCGTTCTATCACGATTCACTGGACATCAGTAACGATCATTACCGCGAAGTCGCCGCTCATCGCCTGATTTCAAAAATGCCGACCCTGGCGGCTATGACCTACAAGTACTCCATGGGTCAGCCGTTTATGTATCCGCGGAACGATCTGTCCTACGGCGGTAACTTTCTGCACATGATGTTCAGTACGCCGGCTGAGGAATACACCGTGAACCCCGTCCTGGCCCGAGCTATGGACAAGATTTTCACGCTGCATGCCGATCACGAACAGAACGCCTCAACCTCGACGGTGCGCCTGGCAGGCTCTTCCGGCGCCAATCCCTTTGCCTGCATCGCCGCCGGTATAGCAGCACTCTGGGGGCCGGCACACGGCGGTGCCAATGAAGCCGTGTTGAATATGCTCGAAGAGATTGGTGATGAAGCCAACATTGAAGAGTACATCAAGCGCGCCAAAGACAAGGACGATCCGTTCCGTTTGATGGGCTTTGGCCACCGGGTCTACAAGAACTACGACCCCCGTGCCAAGGTGATGAAGGCCACTTGCGATGAAGTGCTGGGTGAGCTGGGCATCAACAACGATCCGTTGCTGAAAATTGCCATGCGACTGGAAAAGATTGCCCTGGAAGACCCCTACTTCGTGGAGAAGAAGCTGTATCCCAACGTCGATTTCTATTCAGGCATCATTTTCAAGGCCCTAGGCATCCCGAACGACATGTTTACCGTTCTATTCGCGGTAGGCCGCACGCCGGGCTGGATTGCCCATTGGAAAGAGATGATCAGTGGCAGCTACCGCATTGGTCGGCCCCGTCAGCTCTATAAAGGCCACACCCAACGGGATTTTCCCAAAAGCTGAGCGTTCCTTCACTGGAACGCAGCGATAAAAAAACCGGCAGCTGCCGGTTTTTTTTTGGGTTAACGGTTAGGCCTTGG
Source organism: Saccharospirillum sp. (assembly GCF_040881935.1). NCBI lineage: Bacteria > Pseudomonadati > Pseudomonadota > Gammaproteobacteria > Oceanospirillales > Saccharospirillaceae > Saccharospirillum > Saccharospirillum sp. The sequence continues at coordinate 64,255 of NZ_JBBECH010000066.1, forward strand.
CCGTTTTACTGGCCTTTTCTTCAACCACCCAACGCTTGCCCTGATAATACGCCTTCCAGCCAGACGCCTTACCATCCTCATTTTCAGTCATAACATACTGCTCTTTGGTCTTGCGACTGAAACGAATGACTGTGGGCCGACCTTCGTCGTCTTTTTTCGGTGCTTTGGTCAGATACAGGTACTTTTCCGGTAATTCCTCGGCATGCGCTGCCAGTTCTTTCACCAGTGGGGGCCTGGTTTCCCGGTTTTTCGGGAACTGGCTGGCCGCGAGAAACAGGCCGGCAGCGCCATCACGCAGCACGTAAGTATCATCCACTTTCAGGCACTTCAGTTCCGGCATCGGAATTGGGTCCATCTTCGGTGGCGCGGCTTCACCGTTGCGCAACAGTTTGCGGGTGTTCTTGCAGTCTTCATTGGTGCAACCGAAGTACTTGCCGAAACGACCGCTTTTGAGCTGCATTTCCGAGCCGCATTTGTCGCACTCGAGTGTCGGGCCATCATAACCCTTGATCTTGTACTGACCTTTTTCGACTTTAAAGCCGGTGCAATCCGGGTTGTTACCGCAGATATGCAGTTTGCGGCCTTCGTCGATCAGATAGCTGTCCATGGCGGTGCCACACTTGTCACAGCGCTCCATATGCCGCAGTGCCTGGGCTTCGGCCTCTTCATCGTCTTCCAGATCCAGGGCTTCTTCTCCGGGAATCAGGTTGAGCGTGCCCTTGCAGCGCTCCTTCGGCGGCAAACTGTAGCCGGAGCAACCGAGAAACACTCCGGTGGTGCCGGTACGAATCATCATCGGCCGGCCACATTTTGGGCACTCGATGTCGGTCGGTGTCGGTTCGTTGGCCCGCATGCCGTCTTGGTCAGACTCAGCCTGATCCAGCTGGCGCGTGAAATCGTCATAAAAGCTGTCGAGCACCTGTTTCCAGGTTCGTTCACCGGTCGCAATATCATCCAGGTACTCTTCCAGGCGCGCCGTAAACTGGTATTGCATCAGGTCTTTGAACGACTCGGTCAGACGATCAGTCACGATATCGCCGATTTTCTCGGCAAAGAACCGTCGACTGACCAGGCGCACATAACCGCGCTCCTGAATCGTAGAAATAATGGACGCGTAAGTCGAGGGTCGGCCGATGCCCTGCTTTTCCAGCTCCTTGACCAGCGAGGCTTCCGTGAAGCGAGCAGGCGGCTTGGTGAAGTGCTGCCGTGGCTCCAGGGCCACCAGTGCCAGTTCGTCATTCACCTTCATATCTGGCAGTTCAATGGCGTCATCGCCTTTGGCGACCTGGGTCATCACCCGGGTGTAACCATCGAATACCAACACCCGGCCCTTGGCTTTCAACTCATAGTCCCCGGTGGCGACGGTAAGCACTGTACTCTTGTACTTCGCCGGAACCATCTGACAGGCGACAAAACGTTGCCAGATCAGCTCATAGAGCCGCTGAGCGTCACGTTCCATATCAGACAGGTCGGCACTCTTGCGGGCCACATAAGACGGCCGAATCGCTTCGTGCGCCTCCTGGGCCCCTTCCCGGCTGCCATAGACCATGGGTTTTTCCGGTAAATAAGGCTCACCGTACTGATCGGCAATGTACTCGCGCGCAGACGCCACGGCTTCCTGGCTCAGGTTGGTGGAGTCAGTACGCATGTAGGTAATGTGACCGGCCTCATAGAGGCGCTGAGCCATAGTCATGGTTTTCTTAACGGTATAGCCCAGACGTGTGCTCGCTGCCTGCTGCAACGTCGAGGTAATAAAAGGCGGTGCTGCTTTCGACGACGTCGGCTTGTCTTCGCGATCAGTGATGCGCAGCGCGGCATCGCGCAGGCGCTCTACGTGCTCATCGCTCTGACTCTTATTGACCGGGCGGTACTTGTCGCCCAGATAGCGGGCAACCTCAAACCGGACTTCGGCGTCATTGGCAGCCCGTGTTTGAACGTGTAAATCCCAAAACTCTTCCGGATTGAACGCCCGGATTTCACGTTCCCGTTCAACGATCAGACGCACTGCAACTGACTGAACCCGGCCAGCGCTCAAGCCCCGTGCCACCTTGGCCCAGAGCAACGGCGACACCATAAAGCCCACGACCCGGTCGAGGAAACGCCGTGCCTGTTGAGCGTTTACCCGGTTAAGGTCGAGCTCTCCCGGACGTTCGAAGGCCTCATTAATGGCCTTTTTAGTGATCTCGTTAAACACTACCCGACGGTACTTTTCAGGGGCAAGACCGATACTTTCCTGCAAATGCCAGGCAATGGCCTCCCCCTCGCGGTCCAAATCCGTCGCGAGGTAGACGGTGTCGGCAGTCTTGGCCAATCGGCGCAGTTCATCGACCACCTTTTCCTTGCCAGGGAGTACCTGATACTGAGCGGCCCAGCCGTTAGCCGGGTCAATACCCATACGGGCGACCAACTGCTCCTTGGCTTTCTGCTTTTTGTGAATCGCTTTCTTTTCGGGTGACATCTTGCGTGTTTCAGCCGCCTGGCGCGCGCGCGCCTTGGCGTCTACCGGCTTGGCCTGGCCACTGGTGGGCAGATCACGGATGTGACCTACCGAGGACTTGACGATAAAGTCATTTCCCAGATATTTGTTGATCGTTTTGGCTTTTGCTGGTGATTCGACAATGACCAGAGATTTACCCATGCGCTATAATTCCGCCTGTTGCTTCCTTTTATATACTTAGCTTACGAACCCCGGGGAACGCAAGCGGCGCAGACGTATATACCGTTTGACCCCTCAAGGTCAAGTCGCCGCTGCGCAGCGAGGAACCGGTACTAGCGGGGTTCACCAGGTGAACTCCGCCGCCCATTCAGCGCCGTACTATGCACGAACCCGGGCAAAGCGTACAGCCAGATGGTTTCTTCTACTGTTAATATTCGACCACGGGTTCTCGTTCAGGAGCGTACCAGAGTATCAATTTCGGCAGCTTCGCTCCCAGCAGACACAATATGAAGAAGTGTTTTCCACTCTGATGGTCTATGACCATGACCCCGACTTATTGCACCTGATTCAAAAAACTGGTTGAAGAGGCGGAAAACCTGCTGTCCCTTGATCCGGCCAATCAGGACTCCCAGCGCGATGTGACCTGCTATCAATCGCTAGCGGAGGAAATCGGCAACCTTGGTGGCAGGACCCATCATCCTGAAATTCCGTCCAGTGACCGGCAAAAGATCAAAAACATCTCCCAGCTGATCCCGGTCTCTACGATTCAACGATGGGCGAAGATACTTCTGCGGCCAGTGACAGCCAGTCGGCTTCATCCAAAGACTGAACCCGCTCAAAACGCGGTATGTCTTCGCCGTCGATTCGTACCGATTCCATGAATATGTCCAGCGGCCGTACCCATAGGCTGTAATCGCCGTATAAACACTGATAGACGACAAATGGCTCTTCGGTTTCACTGTGGCGACTCACACCGATGACCCGATACCGGTTACCCTTGTAATGCTGATAAATGCCTGCGCTGGGGTATTTCATTTGTCTCTCCAATTGCGCCAGTGGTAACTGATCGGCCAGTGCCGGGACACTGATGACGCTGTGCTGCGCACTGGCGGTATCCTTTCTATCTTTAACAGACACTGGTGGTACCGCTCTGCCGCAGAGCTGGTGGCATCGGGCGCCATCGATATTCTGGGTCTGCCCGGAGAACACCCCGAGTACTGAACAAAACGAGCCTCGCCAACAGAAAAGCCAGCCTGATTATAACCAGGCTGGCTTCCTACTCGAATCGCCTTGCCTGTATCACCAGTTCAGATCAAACAGATGGTTTCAGAAGGCTGGTGTCCGGTCAGACTCGTTCAATGACAGTACTGATGCCCTGCCCCAGACCAATACACATGGTCGACAGGCCAAATTGTCCGTCGTTTTGCTCCATCACATTCAGCAGCGTGCCGGTAATGCGCGCACCGGAACAACCGAAAGGATGGCCCAGAGCAATGGCGCCACCATGCAAGTTCACCTTCTCGTCCATTTTCTCGAGCAATTTCAGGTCTTTCAGTACCGGCAGTGCCTGAGCTGCGAAAGCTTCATTGAGTTCGACATAGTCGATGTCTTCAATGGTCATGCCCAGCTTTTTCAACACCTTTTTAGTGGCCGGAACCGGCCCGTACCCCATGATCGACGGATCCACACCGGCCAGGCTCATACCCCGCACCACCGCACGGGGTTTCAAACCCAGGGCTTTGGCTTTGCGATATGACATGACCACCATGGCCGATGCACCATCAGTGATCTGGCTTGAAGTACCTGCGGTTACCGTTCCTGCTTTGGGGTCAAAGGCCGGGCGCAACGATGCCAGCCCCTCCAGCGTTGTCTCAGGACGAATGGTTTCGTCGTGCTTCATCAGGTAGGGGTTGCCGTCGGCATCATGGGCCGTTCGCGCAATAATTTCGTTATCGAAATTACCAGCTTGCGTGGCTTCATGAGCTTTCATGTGCGAACGCAGACCGAACTGATCTTGCTGTTCGCGGCCAATGCCGTGCATCTTGGACAGCAGTTCAGCCGTCAGCCCCATCATGCCCGACGCTTTCGCCGCCTTGTGTGACAGCATTGGGTTCGGATCAACGCCGTGCATCATGTCGACGTGGCCCATATGTTCAACACCGCCGATAACATAGATGTCGCCGTTATCAGACTGGATATTGGCCGTAGCAATGTGCAACGCCGACATCGAAGATCCACACAGACGGCTGACCGTTTGCGCCGGAACCGTGTGCGGAATATCAGTCAGCAATTGCATCATGCGGGCGACGTTCCAGCCCTGCTCTTTGGTCTGGTTAACACAGCCCCAAATAATGTCGTCGATGTCGGCCGGGTTCAGTGCTTCGTTGCGGGCCAGCAAGCCGTTTACCAGGTCTGCGCTCAGATTTTCGGCACGGGTAAAACGGTGGCTGCCACCCTTGCTGCGACCCATGGGGGTACGCGCAAAGTCGACGATTACTGCATCATTATCTCGAATAGTCATGGTTGCTGTTCTCCCGTCTTAACCGTAAAAGGTCTGGCCGTTTTTAGCCATGTCGCGCAGTTTGTCGGTTGGCTCGTAAAGCTTGCCCAGATCTTTGTAGCGATCACACAGTTCAACAAATGCAGCGACGCCAATGTCATCGATGTACTGCAGAGCACCGCCGCGGAACGGCGGGAAACCAATACCATATACCAGGCCCATATCGGCCTCGGCGGCGGTATTGACGATGCCGTCTTCCAGGCATCGAACCGTTTCCAGACACATTGGGATCATCAGGCGATTGATCATGTCGTCTTCTGAAATATCGTGCTCAGACGAGCGCACACTGGCGACCAGTTCGTGTGCTTTTTGATCGGATACTTTCTTCGGCTTGCCTTTTTTGTCGGTCTCATAACGGTAAAAACCGACGCCATTTTTCTGTCCGAAACGCTCTTCGGCGTACATGACATCCATGGCCGATTTGAAATCCTGTTTCATGCGATCCGGGAAGCCATCGGCCATCACAGCCTGGGCGTGAACCCCGGTATCGATGCCAACGACATCCATTAAATAAGCCGGACCCATCGGCCAGCCGAATTTTTCCATCACTTTATCGACTTGCTCGAAGTCGGCACCGTCACGCAACATCATGGCAAAACCACCGAAGTACGGGAACAGAATGCGGTTCACCAGAAAGCCAGGGCAGTCGTTAACGACAATGGGGGTTTTACCCATCTTCTGTGCATAGGCGACTACTGTCGCAATGGTTTCATCGCTGGTTTTTTCACCACGAATCACTTCAACCAGTGGCATCCGATGTACCGGATTAAAGAAGTGCATACCGCAGAACTGCTCTGGCTTTTTCAAGGCTGTTGCCAGTTCGGTAATGGAGATGGTCGAGGTATTGGATGCCAGAATGGCGTCATCCCGCAGCTGAGCTTCCGCTTCGGCGAGCACGGCTTTTTTCACTTTAACGTTTTCAACAACCGCTTCGACCACAACATCAACGTCGCCAAAGTCACCGTAAGACAGGGTTGGCCGAATGCGGTTCAGGGTATCCGCCATGCCGCGCACATCCAGCTTTTTACGCTCGACCTGCTTGCCCAGCAACTTGGCCGCTTCATCAAGCCCCAGTTGCAGGCCCGACTCGGCAATGTCTTTCATCAGAATCGGGGTGCCCTTGCTGGCACTCTGATAGGCGATGCCACCGCCCATGATGCCCGCGCCTAGCACAGCGGCCTTGCTGACATCTTTCGATTGTTTAATGTGATCCTTGGCGATCTTCTTGATTTTCTGATCGTTCAGGAACAGGCCGATAAGGTTTTTGGCAACCGGCGTTTTGGCCAATCTAGCGAAGCCTTTTGCTTCTATGGCAATGGCTTTGTCCCGATCAAAATTCGCGTGCTTCTGAATGGCTTTTACCGCTTCAACCGGCGCCGGATAATGACGACCGGCCTTACCTGCAATAAAGCCCTTGGCAGTCTCGAACACCATCATGCTTTCAATGTTGTTCAACTGAAGTTTGCCTTGCTTGGCCTGACGGCGATTCTTGTAATCCACCTCGCCAGACATCAAACGCTCAAGCAGCGCCAGGGCAGTATCGTGCAGGGCCTCCGGCTCACTAACGACGTCGACGGCACCATCGCTCAAGGCAGCGTCAGAACGCTTTTCGCTGCCGGAGGCAATCCACTCAATGGCGTTGTCCGCACCGATGATTCGTGACAGTCGTACCGTTCCGCCAAAGCCCGGATAAATACCAAGCTTGACTTCGGGCAGGCCCACTTTGGCTTTGGTCGACATAACCCGGTAATCTGCAGACAGGCACATTTCAAAACCACCGCCCAGCGCCATGCCATTAATGGCAACAACGGTCGGCATAGGCAGGTCTTCGAAGGCGCTGAAAATTTCGTTGGCGGCCAATATGTCGCCGATGATGCCTTCTTCGTCTTTATCGAACCAAACCAGGAATTCCGTGATATCCGCACCGACAATAAAGCTGCTTTTGGCACTGCGGACCAATACGCCCCGGGCATCACTCGCGGCAATGGCTTTCGTCGCCTCGGCCAGTTCCGTTAGTGTTGCCAGGTCAAATTTATTGACCGAGTCACCCTGTAAATCGAACACGAGTTCGGCGACGCCGTTCTGCAATGCCTCGACGGTTATGCCTTTACCCTGATAAATCATGGAAGCTCTCCGTTTATTGTCTCGAATAGGGCCACAGACCCACCCGTATCGCTGTCTACCGTGTTTGAAATCCGAGCTGATTTACTTAAATCAAACACAAGTTTCAAACGACTGTTTGATTGTGGTTCATACGATAGACAATGACCGCCAGATGTCAACTGGCAACGACTGCAGCTCAGGTGATAGTGACGATTATTGCGCTCAGAAAGAGAGTTGTGCGATCAGGCGCTCCAGCGTTTCCCGAATCGCGGGTAATGCCGAGGCATCGCCTCGTTCATCCCAGACCAGACCCACACCGTCTGGCTGGGCATCGAGGACCAGATACGCTGCCGGCAGGGTGAGTAGAACCTCGTGTAAATGCTGTGTAACGGCTTCGTTCGGGCGATGCTGATCGGCCCATTTCCACCCATCGGGCAGAAAAGCGCTGGACACCCCTGTGGTCCTTTGCACGGTAAAGCGGGGCGACTTGTCCTTGTCAAAACGGTGAAGCAGGCGGTATAGCGTTATCAGCGACGACTTTTCGGCCAGCCTTCCTTCAATGCTGGTATCCGGTATGCGGATACTGTCGAGTTTGAACCCGGCCGTTAAAGCCGCTGTGCGCAAGGTGTTCAAATGCCGGTCCCGTGGGGAGGGCTTCAGCCACATAAAGGCACCGGCCAGAATTAATATGGCACATAGTATTGCGATGTTAGCGAACATGACCGGGATTCTCCCTGTGTTCAAAAGGCTGCAGTGTACCGGTGTTACCCATAAACGCCGGTGGCTGCTTCAGTAACTGGCTTTCCAGAGAATAGGATACACTGGAGGATAGCGTAAAAAAGCGGAGCAGGGCTTTCAGATTCGAATCGCCTTCACAGGCGGTATACACACGCTGCCTGTGTTACGACAACCAGTTGGGTTCCGTCTTCCGGAAAATTAAACTCGTACCGAATACTCATGCACTGCGCCCCATAGCTATAGTGATGCTGACACAAGCTTGGCCCGGTGGTTCAGGATAGAACCACCGGGCATGCAGGCTCAGCTGTGCTTCTCTTCCAGCTCAGCCCAACGTTCAAATCGTTTTTCGAGGGCTTGTTGTGCCGTTGTCAACGCGTGCAACACTGGCTGGGTTTTGTCTGAGGGCTGCTCATAAAACCCTGGTTGATTAATGTCAGCTTCCAACCGGGCAATGTCCTGCTCCAGGGTTTCAATATCGGACGGCAGCTGGTCAAACTCACGTTGCTCCTTGAAAGACAGCTTTTTCGCGGGCTTTGTAGCGGGCTTTGCTATTACAGGCTCCGCTTTCTCACGCTGACCGGGCGCTGCCTTTGGCGTTTGCTGGCGAGTATCGGGCCACTGGCCACCCTGCATCTTCCAGTCTTCGTAGCCACCGGCGTACTGGCGCAGGGCACCGTTACCTTCAAACGCCCAGGTTCGGGTCGCCAACTGGTCGATAAAGTATCGGTCGTGGCTGACCAGCAGCAGGGTACCGTCAAATTCGCTGAGACGGTCGACCAGCATTTCCAGGGTTTCGATGTCCAGGTCGTTGGTCGGTTCATCCAACACCAGGAAATTGGCCGGCTGGCTGAACAGCCGTGCCAGCAGCAACCGGTTGGTTTCCCCACCGGACAGTTGCTTCACTTTCATACGGGCACGTTCCGGTGCGAACAGAAAATCTTCAAGGTAGCTGATCACGTGACGGCGACGACCGCCCAGCTCCAAAAATTCGCGACCCTCGGCAACCGAATCCATCACCGTTTTCTCCGGATCCATTCGGGCCCGGGCCTGATCAAAATAAGCCACTTCCAGCTTGGTGCCCTGCTCCACCGCACCCTGGGTTGGCTGAATCTGCTGCAGCATCAGTTGAATCAGGGTGCTCTTGCCTATCCCATTCGGGCCGAGCAAGGCAATGCGATCACCCCGGTTGATCAGGCCGGTAAATTTGTCGATCAGAAGGTTGTCGGCATAACCAAAGGTGACATGCTCCAGCACAACAACCTGCTTGCCACTGCGATCGGCCGCTTCAATCTCAAAATCACTCTGCCCGGTCTGCCCCCGGCGCTGGCTGACCTCCTTGCGCAGGGCCTGTAAAGCTCGAACCCGACCTTCGTTCCGGGTACGACGGGCCTTGATGCCCTGACGAATCCACACCTCTTCGTCCGCCAGCTTTTTATCCATATGACGACGATGCACTTCCTCTTCGGCCAAACGCGCGTCTTTGGCTTCGAGATAGGCGTCGTAGGGCGCTGGAAAGGTGTTCAGATGACCACGATCCAGTTCCACAATTCGGGTCGCCACCCGGTCGATAAAACGACGGTCGTGAGAGACGAAGACAATGGCTCCCGGATAATCCAGCAAGAAGCCCTCCAGCCACTCCACCATGGCAATATCCAGATGGTTGGTAGGCTCATCCAGAATCAGAATGTCGGGTCGGCTGATCAGCGCCCGAGCCAGCAGCACCCGCCGCCGCCAGCCGCCCGACAGGGTTTTAAAGGCAACCTCACCGTCCAGTTTGAGACGGGTTAATACGGCCGCCAGGGTCGCGTGTATTTGCCAGCCATCACCGAGTTCAATGGTGTGTTGCAACGACTCCAAACGAGACAGATCCGGCTCGGGCTGCAGGCTCTCGTGGTCATAAGCCGCCAGCGCACGGCCGAGCTCACCCAATCCTTCCAGTACCACCTCGCTGACCAAACGATCATCCCCTTCGGGAAGGTCTTGTTGCAGTTGTGCCAGAGTGACACCCTGACGCACCCGAATCTGGCCATCGTCGGGAGTACGCTGCCCGTTCAGCAAACTCAACAGCGTCGACTTACCTGCACCGTTCTTGCCAACCAGACAAAGACGTTCACCCGGCTCTATGATCAGCGATGCTTCATCAAGCAAGGGCGCTGCGCCCAACGCAAAGGTGACGCGGTCAAACACAACCAGACTCATTCATGATCCTTATTAACAGTAGGGACGTAGAGTAGTGCCTGACGAATGCCAGCTTACTTCTGGCACTGTCCGGGTCTTCACCACTCTTCTATGGTGGGCGAGATTTTCCCAGAGGTATACATTCGTGGCAAAACATATTCCAACCGGACCTATTATCGCAGTTCTGATGGTGATTGGCGCGGGGGCCTGGCTATATACTGGCAACAGTGACGACGTCGCCGCTGAAACACCGAAAGAAACACCGATCGAGCGCAGCCTGACGCCCAAGGTTCAGGCGACCGTTCTGAACGAGTCTGAGGTTCGCCGAACGCTGCAACTGAACGGCGTGACCCAACCGGCGCGCACCGTATCGGTGACCAGTGAAGAGACGGGCCGTGTTATTGAGATCCTCAAGTCCAAGGGCGAGCGGGTGGCGGCCAATGAAGTCATTGCCCGCCTCGACCCCCAGGATCTTGAAGCCCGGTTGCGCCAGGCAAGAGCCTATCAGGAGCAAACACGCCTTGAGTACGAGGGCGCACAGCGTTTGCGCACCGAAGGCTTGCAAAACCGGGCTCAGGCCGCGGCCTCTCTGACTCAATATGAACAGGCCCGGGCGGAGCTTGCTTCGCTGGAACGCTCGCTGGCCAATACGTCCATCCGGGCGCCTTTTGCGGGTGTCATGGACAGCAGTGCCATCGAAATCGGTACCTACGTGCGACCGGGAGACGACATCGCCAAGCTGTATGATTTCTCGGAACTCACCATTATCGGCAATGTCCCCGAAGCGGACGTTGGCCCGCTGCGCCTCGGTCAGGAGGCCACTGTAACACTGCTGACCGGTGAAACCATGTCCGGCATCATCGATTACATCGGCGCTGTTGCCAACCCGGCCACTCGCACCTTCGAGGTTGAAATTGCGGTCAAGGAAAGCCCGAAACAAGTAGCAGGCGCCACCGCCACAGCCACCATCATGCTGGATCAGGTACCAGCACACTATATTAGCCCGGCTCTGCTGAACATCAATGACGCTGGCAAGCTGGGCGTGAAGACACTGACTGAAGACAACACCGTGCAATTCAGTGAACTGAACATTATCCGGTCCGATACCGGTGGTGTTTGGGTGTCTGGCATTCCGGACCAGGCACGACTGATCGTGGTTGGCCAGGGCTTCGTGAACATCGGCGAACAGGTCGACCCCATCATGGTCGAGCGGGAAGGCAACCTGGCTGCAGGCCTGTAACAGGAGAACATCATGCTCAGCATTATTCACGCGGCATTGAACCGGGTTCGAACCGTCATGTTGTTCTTCGCCCTGATTTTCATCGCCGGGCTGGTCGCGTTACAAACCATCCCGAAAGAAGCTCAGCCCGACGTCACCATTCCCTATGTGTATGTAGGTACCGGCCTGGAAGGCATTTCTCCGGAAGATGCCGACCGCTTACTGGTCCGGCCTCTGGAACAAGAGCTTCAGGGCCTGGAAGGCATGAAAGAATTGGTGAGCACCGCCAGTGAAGGCCGTGCCACCCTGACCCTGGAGTTCGACATCGGCGTCGACATCGACAAGGCCCTGACCGATGTACGCGACCGGGTCGATAAAGCCAAAAACAACTTGCCCAGTGAAGCCGATGAACCTTCGGTTCAGGAAATTAACCTGTCACTGTTTCCGGTCATCAACGTATCGCTATCGGGCAATGTCGATGAGCGCATTTTGTTTGCAGTCGCTGAGGATCTGAAGGATCGCATCGAAGCCGTTCGTGGCGTTCTCGAATCGCCGATCAGCGGCAAACGTGAAGAAGTTGCCGAGATCATCATCGACCCGGCACTGATGGCCAGCTACAACATTTCCCATGGCGAACTGGCTCAGCTGGTCAGCCGTAACAACCAGTTAATCGCCGCGGGCAATCTGGATACCGGTGCCGGACGTTTTTCGGTCAAGATACCGGGGCTGATTGAAACCGAAAAGGACATTCTAAACCTCCCGGTCAAGGTTGATGGCGACACCGTTGTGCGCTTTCGTGACATTGCCGTGGGTCAGCGAACCTATAAAGACGCCGACAACATTTCCCGCGTCAACGGGCAGCCTGCTGTCACCCTGGAAGTAACCAAGCGTGCGGGCGAAAACATCATCGAAACCATCGATCAGGTTAAGTCGGTCATCGCAGGCGTCCAGCCAAAGTGGCCTGAAGGGATACAGGTGAACTACACCCAGGATCAGTCGGTAATGATCATTCAGCAGCTGGATGATCTGTTCAACTCGGTGCTGCTGGCAACTTTACTGGTGTTTGTGGTCATTGTCTGGGCACTGGGGGTGCGCAGCGCCATCCTGGTTGGCCTGGCGATTCCGTCGAGCTTCCTGGCGGCTATTCTGGTGCTAAACATGCTGGGCATCACGCTGAACATTGTTGTCCTGTTCGCGTTAATTCTCAGCGTTGGCATGCTCGTAGATGGTGCCATCGTGGTGACCGAATACGCCGACCGGCGTATGTCGGAAGGGGCGCATCGGCGCAGTGCCTACCGGGAAGCTGCTACCCGTATGGCCTGGCCAATTACCGCCTCTACGGCTACGACTTTGGCAGTGTTCATGCCGTTGTTGTTCTGGCCTGGCATTGCTGGAGAATTCATGGGCTACTTGCCCAAGACGGTTCTGATTACCCTCACCGCCTCGTTGGTAATGGCTCTGATCGCGGTTCCTGCCTTCGGTACACTCTTTGGTAAACCGGCCAGGGTGTCTGAAAGCAAGCGACTGGCAATGGACGCCATTGACCACGGCAAGCTCGACGATATACGAGGCGGACTGGGCGTGTACATTCGCTTTCTCAAACCCCTGCTGGTTCGCCCCTGGCTCGCGCTGGTACTGATTGGCGTTATTGTGGTGGCTATTTATCTGGCCTTCTCGGCACGTTCGACCAACGTTGAATTTTTCCCCGAGGTCGATTCGGAATTCGGCAGTCTTATCGTGCGAGCCCGGGGTAACCTGTCCCTGCAGGAGCGCAATGTGCTGGTGCGTCAGGTAGAAGAGCGGCTGGCCAGTCAGGATGCGATTAAGACGGTAACATCCAAAGTCACTGCTGTACCCCTGCGCGACTACCCAGAAGACGCCATCGGCGTGCTGATGATGGAGTTTGTTGACTGGACGCTCCGGCCAGGGTCCGACACCGTGATGAATCAGGCGGTGGAAGTGGCTTCGGACATACCGGGTATTGTGGTTGAAGCCCAGCAAGCACAGATGGGGCCAACCACGGGCATCGACATCCAGCTGCAGTTCTTCTCTGATAATCTGCAAGCGCTCTACGGCACCGTCGATCAGGTAGTCAGTCAAATTCGCCAGAACGAGCAGATTCAGGACGTCAGCGACAACCGGCCGCTACCCGGTCTCGAATGGCTGGTCCAGGTCGACCGTGAGCAAGCCAGCCGCTTTGGGGTAGATCTCGGCACCGTCGGGTCATCCATTCAGATGATCACTAACGGCCTTAACGTGGGCAGCTATCGCCCTAACGACGCCGATGACGAGTTGGACATCCGTATTCGCTACCCCTTCGATGGGCGCGAACTGGATCAGATCGACCGGCTAACGGTAACGTCGCGCGGCGAACAGGTACCCATCAGCAACTTTATTACCCGGTCGGCACAGAACAAGCAGGGCGATATTTTCCGCACCGACGGCAAACTGACGTTGAGCGTTGAAGCCAATGTGAAACCGGGTGAGCGGGTCGACCTGGCCATTGCCGCCATCGAAGAACAACTGCAGGCCGCTTTCGCATCGGGCGAGTTGCCTTCCGTGGTGTCTTACCGCTTTGTTGGCGACCAGCAGGAACAGGCCGAGACCATGACGTTCCTCGGCAATGCCTTCGGTGTGGCGATCTTCATCATGATCATCATCCTGGTGACCCAGTTCAACAGCTTCATGCAAACGGCGCTGATTCTGACCGCAATTCTACTATCCACGGTGGGCGTCATGGTGGGCATTATCATCACCGGCTCCAGCTTTGGTGTGGTGATGAGCGGGGTTGGTATCATCGCGCTGGCGGGCATTGTGGTGAACAACAACATCGTGTTGATCGATACCTACAACCTGATCCGTTCCCAGGGCGTACCACCGATCGATGCGGCGCTGACCACCTGCGCCCAGCGCTTGCGGCCAGTATTGCTGACGACCATCACCACCATTCTCGGGCTGCTACCGATGGTGTATCAGCTCACCATCGACCTGTTCGACCGGCAATGGTCGGTAGGTGCACCGTCGTCGCAGTGGTGGACTCAATTGTCGACCACCATCGCCGGGGGGTTGATCTTCGCTACCGTGTTGACGCTTATTTTTACACCCGCGATGCTGATTCTGATCGAACAGTCCCGGAACTTTACCGGAAATCTTAAGCAGGATATCGCCAAGCGATTACCGTTTAGACGCAAGGCCAGGTTACGCGAAACCGACGCCTGATAACTCAACACTAACAACCCCGGCGGCTGCCGGGGTTTTATTATCACAACAAACAGCTCCCTTTACACTCCATGCCTTGCGTTACCCGGGGGTTTGGTTAGCCTTAAACAAAGAGGCACTACTGCCTGTACGCCCTTCTTCGGCACGTCCACAGTAAAGGCTATCCATTGCATGCGAAACGCGTTTTGTTGCACCCTGATTATTGGACTGTGTCTGGCGCCCTGGGTACCGGCCAACGCCCAAACCGAAGACACGGGTGCCGCCCGTAACTACGCTACCCTATTGAACCAGATCGAGAACCACGAGTTCTCTTTTGAGCAGTTGCAACACCATGAAGACCACCTACTCTACCCTCATCTGGCCACTCACTGGGTCGAGCACAATCTGGAGACCACTGAAGCTGCCTGGTTCCAGGGCTTTCTGGCAAATCCCGAGCATCAACCTGCCGCCTGGACCACACGCAAGGCCTGGCTGAATGAGCTGGCGCGCCGCGAAGCCTGGTCACCCTACCTGAATTTCCTGGCCGCAAGCGGCGAAACCGGCTCCGATTGTCAGCCTTTCCAGGCACGGGAAGCCCAGGGTGACACCATCCCACTTGAGGAGATTGAGGCAACCTGGCTTGTCGGTCGGGGCCTGGCCGATGCTTGTGGCCCCTATCTTGAGCGCCTGACTGACCTTCCCCGGTTCAATGAATTGGTTTGGCAACGCCAGCTGCTGGCGTTTTCAGCCCGCAGTGGCGGTCTGATCCACTACCTGAATACGCTTTACACCGAGGCCGACTGGCAAGCCCGTGGCGACAGGCTGGTTGAGGTGTACAACGACCCCACTCGCATTGCTTCGCAGCTTTACCATCCGAACAAGGCCTGGCACCGGGAACTGGCCCTGGCTGCGGTGGACCGAATGGCTTATTTGAAACCCGAAAACACCTCAAATCTCTGGGTGGAACTCATTCGCAGTACCCCGAGCTTCACCCAGGCCGACGTACGCCGGGTGTCCGAACACCTCGGTATCGCCATGGCGAAACTGGCTCTGCCCCAGGCCGATTACTGGCTGACCATTGCCGACCCGGGCCGTCGTTCTGAAGAGGTACAACACTGGCGGCTGCAACTGGCCCTGGCTCGTAACGACTGGCCTGCGGTGCTGGACTTGCAAGACGCACTTCCAGACTCACTGCAGCGCGAGGGCCAGTGGCAATACTGGTCCGCCGAAGCCTTATACCATACCGAGGCAAAGGACGCGGCCCGCTCGCGCTTCGAGTCTCTGGCACAACAACGGTCTTACTACGGCTTTTTAGCCGCCGACCACCTGGGTAAACCAGCGGCCCTGAACCCGGCTAACACACTGCGCCTGGAAGACATTGAACAGCAGCTGTCACTGCTTCCACCCATACAACGCGCCCGCCTGTTGTTTCTTGCCGGCGACCTCGAACGTGCACAAATCGAATGGAACCTGGCGGTCCGGCCAATGAACCCGGACCAGCATTTTGCGGCCGCCCACCTCGCCGCCCAATGGCAATGGCATCACAAAGCCTCACAAACAGCAGACTGGAGCGGACGCTACGATGAGTTGGATTTACGCTATCCAACGCCCTGGAACGATCTGGTTACTCAGGTGTCGGAACAGCACCAGGTACCGCCCTACTGGATCTACGGTGTTATCCGTCAGGAAAGTGGTTACATGACCCGGGCGGTATCCTCGGCTGGCGCCCTGGGGCTAATGCAATTGATGCCTTACACCGCGCAGCATTTATCCGACACCGACGATCTGGGGTTGACCGCTGAATCGGACATCACTGAACCGGTGATCAATTTGGATCTGGGCACCCGCTACCTGGCTCTAATGATGGCCCGCTACGACAACCCGGTCTATGCGACCGCGGCCTATAATGCCGGGCCGTCCCGGGTAGATCGCTGGAAGGAGCGCTACCCGAGTGACCTCAGTATCTGGATCGAGTCAATTCCCTTTGACGAAACCCGGGGCTACGTGAAATCGGTTTTGACCTACTCACAGATCTACGCCAACCGGGACCAGCTCGACTGGACACTGACGCAATGGCTGCAACCGGAACAGGTCGCCGATCTCGATACGCCAGATCATTAAACCGGGTTCCAGAGGCCGCTGTCGCCCAGTCGCAGACTGCTCACACCGCGGGCAACAGCGTTGACGCCGAAAACGGTGCGCCCGTCGAAACGACAGGCCGATTTCAGTAGGGCAGCCGTCTCTTTCTGGTATTTCCCGGTTTCCGGATCAATCGCCGGGATATTGCAGCGCTCACACACCTTAAGTAGCGCCAGTTCTCCCTCCTCCAGCGTCCACTCACCCAGGGCCAGCTCCTGGCCCGCCGGTAACCCGTCCACCACTATATTGGGCCTAAAACGGCGTTGTTCGAGTGAAAGCTTCGTGGTTTGAACAAGTTCATCGATACTGGCTTGATTGCACACCAGCAACGGGTAACCATCGGCGAAGCCCACTCGTTCCGAGTCCTTTGCCTGTGCATCGGGCACCCTCCGCTCACTGATTTCACCCAGCCAAACCAGACGCACCGGAAAACCAAGCTCGGCTGAAAACCAGTCGGAGGCAGTAGCGTCCACTTCGTAGCCGGTCAGTTCATCTTTCCAGACGGTTACTGTTATTTCAGGGTATGTCTGCAAAGGCTGGGGGTCGGGCAAAAATAGCGTGTGACCGCTGGGCGCGGTAATCTGAATGCGGCCGTCGACCTGAGCCAGGCGATACAGCGCCATCATCATTTGGCTGCGCTGCGATACAAATTGGCCACGATGATCGACCAGCATCCAGCGGCGATCACCTACCGGGCCGTTGTTATCAAAACTGAGTGAATCAACCTGAAGACCAGCCAGCGATTTGACCGGGTAAATCCAAAGTTCCCTGACTGACACCTGAAACGACATTAACTCTGCTCCTCAACGTTTAGGTCGCTATTGGAGCAGACTCGGTCTCAGTCTTCCAGCGCCTCGATACGTTCCTTTACCAGGGAGCCTCTGAATAACTCCCCCGGGGCTCTGGCTTATCCGAGGGAGGTTGCCTCAAGACGGACTCATGCAGGAATGTCTGGACCTTTCAAATGAGTCCAACGCAGTGGCAGCGTTCCTCGGAAAGCCCCGGAGCACCCTTCGGGCATAAAGGCGCGGCTAAAACGTCCTGCCCCGGCGTTGCACTTCTTGATAAGGGCTACGGCTATTGCGCTGCGAAAGTTGAGCTGGAGCCAAAACACGACGATTAACCACCGGTCGCGACAAGGCCAAAACTCTCACACTGGCAGCTGTTGGCGTCTACCTGCAAGACCCGGCCCGGTCGAGACAGAGGCAGCCAGTCATCGACCAAGCTATTTGCCGTGGTGCAGCGCAATCCATCGCTGTAAGGACCGAGGTAACGAATCTGCCCGTCGGCGCCTGTCAGTGCCAGCATCGGCCCCGGGGAGTTGGGAAAAGAAGGGGTGAGCAATAATTGGGCGAGTTCCGTACTCAGAAAATCGTCGCCGGCCTGATACCGCTGGTAGCCCAGTGCATCGGCTCGGATACTGAGGTCGGCGGCGTGTTGACCGGTGAAAAACCGGCACAAGCACCCTTCAGGCATCAAATGCACCATCGCCGGATGCTCAATCGGCTGTTGATCCAGCCAGGTCTGCCAGTCGGTACCCCAGCGGGCGACATCAGGGACCGACTCGCCAAACCAGCCTAGATACTGAGCCCGAAACCCGAAGGTCACCGTAGCCAGCACCAAACCGGCCACTATCAGCCCCAATACCGCTCGCCATGAACTAGGGTACAGGGTCCGCATGGGATCGGCCGACCTATCCGATTTATCGACGGGTATCGCAACGCCCCCACTCACACTGCATTAGCACATAGCTGCTGTCGGAACATACAGCGTCGTAGACCTCCAGCGGCCACTCATTGCGCAAGATGGATACCTGAGGTTGGTTGCAGCCTTGCGCCTGGAGTTTTTGCTCGACAACAAACAGAGAACGACCATAACGACGATACCGTGCGTTAATAACACGTGCTTGATCAACATCGGCCATCCGTTGCTTTTCATCATTTTGCAACGCCACCAGCATTTCAAAGTGAGAGGAATTGCGGCTCAGGTCCCGCTCACCATCCTGGTAGGTCGCCAGTTCGCGGGTACAGTTGCGTTCAGGCCTGTCATCCAGCCAATTGTCGACCTGCTCACGGGCATCGGCCTGAACCATCTCGATCACTTGCATCGACAGATAGGCCCGCTGATCTTCCACCGGAGCGGCTTGCTGTTCCCAGTTTAACTGCAGCAATCCATAGTCAGCCGCACTGACCGCAGCACCATTACGTCGCCACCAATCACGTTGCGTTTGCACAGCCTGGGATTCGAGCTGTGGGCTGATGAACTGACACTGGCTCGCCAGTTCACGCAAACTGGCGTCTGTGGTTAACGCATAGTGAATGGCTTCACTGCGGGGGGTAGGCAGGCTGGCACACCCAGCCAATACAGTGGCGGCGACGGCCACCAGGGTGCAGGTTCTAACGACCATCAAGAACTCCAAAACGACATTGAATCAACGACTGAGACAGTAAGTATAGCGCCAAGCACTGGCAGCGTCTCGACCCGTGTTTTCATAAGACAGTTCAACCATTGCAGGAAATAAACAAACGACAAGTATGGGAATACGAAAACTTTATGAGAGGGTTAGACGGAGCGGGTCTCGGTTTTGAATTGAGCCAGATAGTGACGAACATCAGCGACGGAAAACGGCCAGCCTACATCGTAGTCTGCTCCCTCAAGCCGAATCACTGGAATTCGAATCGCATAACGTTCCATCAAGTCATCCTGATGGGCAATATCCACTTTCGACCAGCTCAGGGCCGGTTCCGTTTGCAACACTTCTTTAAGAACAGACTCAGCGTATTCACACAGATGACAGCCATCGGTTGTATACAACGTCAGGTTCAACACAGTAACGCTCCAATTCTGATTGAACCTTTATTGTAGAGGTGCTCACTCCCAATACCAGAGAGAATAGCCAAAATATGTGACTCTCTTTAGGTAACGGTTTGCAAACCGATGTAAGGTTAAAGGCGAGTCATGATTATCAAAAATTAATCATCAATACAGTTGGATTATTGATAGAGTGCGATTATTATCACTCTCACACCGTTAATAGCGCATTAAATCACCGTTTCATGAAACTAAGCAGGGTAATGCTATGGCGCGACTCGACTCACTGATCATTTTTACCACCGTCGTGAAAGCCAACAACTTCACCAATGCCGCTCATCAACTGGGCCTGACACCTTCAGCAGTGAGCAAGCAGATCAGCTTGCTGGAAGACAAACTCGGTGTCCGTCTGCTCAACCGAACCACCCGCTCAGTCAGCCCGACCGAAGCCGGCCAGCTGTTCTTTAACCGCTGCAGCCGAATTCTGGAGGATCTGGAAGAAGCCGAGCATATGGTGAAAGACCTGGAGACATCACCCCGGGGCACCTTGCGAATCACCGCGACACCGACCTTCGGTCGTTCCATGCTGATGAAGATATTTTCCAAGTTTCTGGAGCAGTACCCCAATGTGAACTTTGATCTGATCCTCGCCGACAAAGGGCTGGATCTGGTGCGGGAAGGCATCGATCTGGCGATTCACCTGGGCTCACTGCAAGACAGCCGCCTGGTGGCCAGGCCAGTGGCCAAGCAGAAGGTAATTCTGACAGGAACGCGCAAATACCTGGATGAGCACGGTCATCCAAAGAAACTCGGCGATCTGTTTAAGCATCATATTCTGATGGTATCGGGTATCGATTTCGCTGAACCGCGCTGGATAAAACGCTTTTTGAAAGAAGCTGGCCTGCAAAACAAAGACCGGCGTTTCACCGTAAACGATCTGGATACGCTGTGCGAAGCGACCATGAACGACATGGGCATCACCGCCCTGCCGTATTACATGGTCCGTGACGAGCTGGCGAGCGGGAAAATGGTGCATCTACTGCCAGAAATTATCTTTCCCAGCCGCACCATTCATGTGGTGTATCCGGAAAACCGCTATCTGTCGGCAAAAAGCCGGGCCTTCGTCGATTTCATGGCGGCCTATTTTGAAGAACACGACCTGGACAAAACCGGCTGACACTTCAAACGGGCCGCCTTTACCGGCGGCCTAACCTCTTACAAACACTCTATTGCTGGTTGAGAAAGGACTCCAGACCCGGGTCTGCATACATCCGCTCCAGG
>NZ_JBBECH010000067.1:0-18001 GCF_040881935.1 Saccharospirillum sp.
GGCGTATGGGTATGTGAGTGGGAATCCGTTGAGTTGGACGGATTGGTTGGGGTTGGAAGGTACAGTTTGGACTGGCAATGTAACGAAACTTGGAGGTTCCTACGGTATAGGTGCATCTATCTATAAATATGAATTGGAATCTACAAACCCATATACGGGTCATTTAATAAAAGTAGAAGTTATTGCTACTCATGCAGAGGCAGGAGTCGGTACCTATGTTAGCGGGTCCAATTCAGAAGTTGTCTTTAAAGATGATAATTTAATACCTGAACCATCCGTTTTTGAAGGCACTTCCATGGTTGCTGGCATCTCTTGGAGTGTAGTAGGAGGGGCAACTTTTGGAGCAAATCAGTTGGGAGAAGCTAGACAAGATATGTCACTAAGCTTTGCGACAGGATGGGACGCTTCCGTAACGGTGGGACTTGGCACCTCTAGGCTCCTCAGTACCGAGTATATTCAACAATATCAATGCGTAGCTCCATGAAAGAGAATATTATGAAAAAACAAAAATTGTGGCTTATATTAACGGTGTTGTTTCTAGCGCCACTACTGCGAATAGTACAATTCAGTATTTTGTCTAGGGAGGGTTTAACTTACTCGGTTCATTTTGCAGACTATATTATCGTATCGGTTGGTGTTTTATCTTCGATATATTTGACTTTTAGGTTCAACGAAAGGCTGTCAGAATTGATGGCTATGCGTATTTTCGTTGTTTTTATCTGGATATTTCTATTTGGGCTTTTTACATTTTTAACTTCGTTTTCTTTTGAACTAACCAGGGCCTTAATTATTGAAAACTATCTGTTGGCCTTCGCATTTATGTTCAGTGTTTTTTATAATTTTCTCTTTAGTTCGAAGTCTAACATAAATGAAGATAGATAACTTATGGTTCAAGTTGTTGTGAAACGAGTAATCGAGACACCCACCGTTACAATTTGTAAGTGTGTTGGGTGTCCAGCTAAAGGTTAGCTGCGACTGCCGTACAACCTGATGGTGCACCAGCAGTTGTTCCAGCCCAGCCGCCCCGAGCTGCACGCCGCCGGCAACAAAGGCGCCGACACATCACACCTGTACCTCTACGGCGACCACCTGAACAGCACCGTTCAGGTGCGGGACCAGAACAGCCGCCAAGCCATGCGCCTGGGCTACAGCCCCTTCGACCAGTCCTACCGCAAACACAACGACAGAACCTTCTGGAAATTGAACAGCGGGGTCAACGCCAACAACCAGCTCAACGCCCTATAACCCTACCAAAACACCGGTCGCTACACCGAAGCAGCCACCGGCCTGGTGAACCTGGACGCCCGCTGGTACAACCCCCATCATACTCAACGGTTCGTACAGCCGGATCTGTGGAACTTCAGGAATACCGGCTTACCGGAATGCAGTATGTTAGCTGTTGCCCTCTTCTGCTGCTTCTTCTTCATCGGCTTCTTCTTCCAAGCTTTCCAGGCTGAGCGCGGGTTTGTTGTCCGAGGCTTCATCACCCTCGGCGGTGGTTGTGTTCTTGTTTTTCAACTTAATACGCAGGCGTAAATTGTTGGGGGAGTCTGCGTTTTTAATGGCCTCCTCGAACGATATGCGTCCGTCCTGATAAAGCTTGAACAGGGCGCCGTCGAAGGTTTGCATGCCGAGGTTTTCTGACTTTTCCATAATTTCCTTGATGCTATGGAGGTCGCCACGGAGGATCATTTCCTTAATGGTTCTGGAACCCAGCATGATTTCCACTGCGGCACAGCGTTTGCCATCTACGGTCGGCACCAGCCGTTGTGAAATAAATGCCTGCAGGTTCATGCCCAGGTCCATGAGCAGTTGCCGGCGTCGCGCTTCTGGAAAGAAGTTGATGATCCTGTCCAGCGCCTGGTTGGCGTTGTTGGCATGCAAGGTGGAAATGGCCAGGTGTCCTGTCTCGGCGAATGCCAGTGCGTGCTCCATGGTCTCCTGATCGCGGATTTCACCGATCAGTATCACGTCGGGCGCCTGGCGCAGCGTATTTTTTAGCGCCGCGTGCCAGTTGCGGGTGTCTACCCCGATTTCACGCTGGTTAACGATGCATTTTTTGTGTTTGTGTACATACTCCACGGGGTCTTCAATGGTAATGATATGGCCACCGCTGCTGCTGTTGCGGTGATCAATCAGCGCTGCCAGCGATGTGGATTTACCGGAACCGGTTCCGCCTACGAATAAAATCAGGCCGCGCTTGGCCATGACGATGTCTTTGAGCACCACCGGTAGCTTCAGGTCGTCAAAAGCGGGGATTTCTGTCTGGATGTTGCGCGCGACGATAGACACCTCGTTGCGCTGTTTGAAAATATTGATGCGAAACCGGCCAACGCCCGGAATGGATATGGCAAGGTTCATTTCCAGTTCATGTTCAAATTCTTCGCGCTGCTCGGCATCCATGACGCTGTCGGCAATTTTTGCAATGGCACCTGGTGCCATGGGTGTTTTTTCAAGAGGCTTCAGAACTCCCTGGAATTTGGCACAGGGTGGGGCGCCGGTACTCAAATAAAGGTCAGAACCGTCGTGTTTGGCAAGGAGACGGAGGTAATCGGTAAAATCCATAGAGTTGATACCACTGAAATTGTATGTGCGGGCGGCGAAACCGAGGTTATTTGCGGCTACCAGTATAGGCGAAGTGGCCGCTTTTTGCTAAATTTACGGACTCCTGCGGGGGGGCCAGTTGGCCCGGCCGACCAGCTGGCGTGAGCGGTTATCCGCTTTGTTTCCCGGGTATCGTAAAGGCCCGCAGAAAAGAGCGCGCAATTTAACGGATCATTGGCTTGAAGCAGAATCCCTGATTTAATAAATGGAGTGATTCAGCAACGAACGCCTTATGCTAAACGACATCCTGATTCGGCCCGCCCAATTTGAAGATAGCCTCGCTATTGCACAGCTTTATAATCCCTATATTCGAGACACCATCATCACGTTTGAAGAAGCCGAAGTCGCGGCACAGGACATTCGGCAACGAATGCAGGCGGTAAACGATGCCGGGCTGTTCTGGAGGTTCGCTGAGCACCAGGGTGATCTGGCCGGTTATGCTTATGCCACGGCCTGGCGACCAAGACACGCTTACCGCTTCTCGGTAGAAGTGACCGCTTACGTCAGCCCAGAATACCATGGCAAAGGTGTTGGGTCTTGTTTGTACGATGACCTCTTGCCAGCGCTCAAAAAACGAGGCATACACAGTGCCATGGGCGGTATTGCTCTGCCCAATGACGCCAGCATTGCTCTGCATGAAAAGTTTGGCTTTAAAAAGGTCGCGCACTTCGAGGCAGTTGGTTTCAAATTCAACCGCTGGATTGATGTGGGTTACTGGCAGTTACTGCTGTAACTGAACCTCTGTGAGATAAAGGGGCAATAAGCTCCCATAAAGCGGTGCGAGCATCAACTGACAACGTAGACTCCCAGCGAGCACAGGCTTTTGCATTACCAATCCAGGACGTTATCGTCTGGTAGTCGATCTGCTTTGGGTCCCTAAGTGTCAGGCTCATTTTTGCCTCAAAATAGTTTGGTCAACTCGGGTTGCATGCGCATATATTGGTCGGAATACCTATCCAGAATCCTCTTGCTAATCTTAGCCGAATCAGTAGCTTTGCAACACATAGCCACCGTTAAGCAGGTAATTTCGTGCATTCCAAGCGCGCTCGTCTCGATCGATTCATCGCCCGACACTGTCAGATCCCCCTGAAATCGGTTAAACCGTTGCTCGCGCGTGGTCTGGTCAGTGTTAATGGCGTGGCGGTGGCAGATAGTCAGGTGGTGATTGGAGAGTTTGATCGGATTGTCAGCGACGGCGTCGTGTTGCAGGACCGCACACCCTGGTATTTCATGCTGCATAAGCCCGTGGGTGTGGTCAGTGCGACACGGGATTCACAACACAGAACCGTGCTGGATCTGATTAATCACCCGGCTAAAGAGAGTCTGCATGTAGTCGGGCGGCTGGATCTGAACACCTCGGGCCTGGTGTTGTTGACCAACGATGGGCGCTGGTCACGCGCGCTGATGTCGCCGGTGTCGAAAGTGCCAAAGCGCTATCAGGTTCGGGTAAGGGACCCGTTGGATGAGCGATATGTTAAAGCCTTTGCCGAGGGCCTGTATTTTGAAACGGAGAACATCGTGACCGCACCCGTAGGACTGACGCTCACCTCCGCCACAACGGCCGAGCTGGTGCTGAACGAGGGTAAATACCACCAGATAAAACGGATGTTTGGTCGGTTTCGCAACCCGGTGCTGGCGTTGCATCGCAGTGCTGTGGGTCCTTATAGACTGGACGATTCGCTGGCCTCAGGTGAATTCAGACCCCTGGTGGTACCCCGTGACCGCCTACATGATCGTTGATTTACGCAGATTTCCACTCTGTCAGTGCTCCGTCTTCCGGTTTATAGATCTCTACGGACAAGGGATAGCAGGCGGCCGCATCGCTGGAATGGCTGGCGCTGCAATCACCGCCCGGGCGGCTCTGCGTTCGCCGGCGTCTTCAGGCTCCGGATGCTCAGGGTTGTGTTTCATCAGTGGGTCGCCTGCTGGTGAGTGATCGGTTTTGGTGCCGATCTGCGTAAAGTCGACGTATCCCATGGTGGTCGCCGTTCATTTGGATAAGGCAACAGAATATACTGACTCACGGCACTGGCGACAAACACTTCAACTACCGGACACTGTCAGTTTCCGAAGGACCAGGCACCCCCTAACGTGACCAAAGAATCCGATGTAATTGTCAATCGCAACTGGCTTGTGGCCTGGGGTGCAATTGTAGCGTTATCCCTGTCGGTGTATTTCCTGAACCCCGAATGGTTTGCGCCGCGCGCACTGCGTCAGTTTTTTAACGACAATCTGGCACTCAGTCTGTTCCTGTATTTTGTAGTGTCCACACTCAGAGGCTTTACGCTGATTCCTTCCACGCCCCTGGTACTGGCCGGTGTGCTGGTGTTTCCGCCCCTGCCCTTATTTCTGGTTAATCAGGTCGCGGTTTATACCTCGTCGGCCATCGTGTATCTGATGGCACGACAGGTCCGCTTCGACCACTACTTTCATGAACGATACCCCCGCCAGGTTCAGCGTCTTTCCCGATTACTCCACCAGCGCGAATTGGTGGTGATCAGCGTCTGGGGGTTTGCGCCTTTTGTGCCTACCGACATGATTGTCTATGTGTGCAGTGTGCTGCGCATCAAACTGTGGAAAACCCTGCTGGGTGTCTCCATCGGTGAAGGGGTGATCTGCGCGATCTATATTTTTGGCGGGTCTCGAGGGTTGGACCTGTTGCTGAGCTCATTTTAGTCCGGCGATCTCGAAGCCCAGATCGCCAGTCGGTGGCGCATGGCCTGTTGCGAGAGCTGGTCATTGGGCAGCGGCTGAATGACGTTATCGTGCACCAGTAAGCGGTAAATGTACTCTATTTTTTCTTCGGCAGAATCCGTGGGTTCAAATTCAACGACGCCTCTGGCCTCGCCATAGGCCTTGCCCATGGCAATGGCTTTTTTAACCAGCTCTTTTTCATTCTTGAGTTTTTTCATGCAGGTGTCCCCCGTTACCGCTCAGTGTAAACCCGGCATGGCTGACGTCCAGTCTGTCAGTTTCATTTGCAGAGTGAGCTGCCATACTGGGCCTGTCGCCTCTATCAATGTAAAGGCCATACGTCTATGTCACCGGAACCCCGCAGTAAAAACTGGAAACGCATCGTCAACGCGGTGCTGTCACCAGAACCCGACATTGAGTCAACTGTGTCGCCGCAAGTGCCGGGTGATGTGCCGGTGCTCTGGCTGCTGGGCAAGGTGCAATCGGGCAAAACGTCGATTATTCATGCCATTACCCGCCATCCCGAAGCGGAGATTGGCGCTGGTTTTAAACCCTGCACTCGCCATGCCCAACTGTTTGATTTTCCGCCGGAGCTGCCACTGGTTCGTTTTATTGACACTCGCGGCTTGGGTGAGGTGGGTTATGCGCCGGAGCAGGATCTGGTGACGCAGGAACACCAGGCCGATGCGCTGATCGTGGTGGCCCGCGCCATGGACCCACAACAGGATGAGGTGTTTGCCCAGGTTGAACGCATTCGCAAGCGTCGCCCCAACTGGCCTCTGGTGCTGGTGCAAACCCGTTTGCACGATGGCTACCCGGACGACCGGGATCACCCGGGCTACGCCGAACTACAGCGAGATACCGAGCTGGCCGATCTTCAGCGTGCGCTGATGACTCAGGCAGCCCGGCTGAAAGCAGTGCCAGGCTCAGGCCCGGTGCACGCTGTGGCGGTGGACCTGACCCGCCCCGAAGACGGCTTTACCAATCCGGACTATGGTCTGGAAGCCCTGCTGGCCGTTCTGGATCAGGTATTGGATGCGGCCCAGAGTGAACAGCTGCGCAGCCTGCAACTGACCGACGCCGATGCCCGGCTGCAACAACTGCATCCACATTTAGTGGGTTATGCAACGGCCGCTGGCTTGTCCGATCTGATCCCGCTGGCAGGGTTTGTAACGGTGCCAACAGTGCAAGGCAAGATGCTGCATTCCATTGGCCGGATCTACGGGCGCGACTGGGACAAACGCAGCCTGACCGAGTTTGGTACCTCACTCGGCTCGGGCACGCTGGTTGGTATTGGCGCCAGTTTCGCGGCGCGCCAGTTGGGCAAGCTGGTCCCGGTCTATGGGCAGTCGGTCGGTGCAGTGGCTGCTGGCACGGCCAGCGCGGCGGTCACCTATGCTCTGGGCCGGGCCGCTTGTTATTACCTGAACCAGTCGGCACAGGGTAAGCCTGACCCCACCGGCGTTGCCAATGCCTACCGTGGTTCACTGCAAGAGGCTTACCGGATGTTTCACGACCGCATGCGAAGGCAACACCATGACCGCGAAAATTAAACGTCGTTGGCGCGGACCGCTCATTCTGGTGATCGGCCTGGTGCTAGCCTTGATGGTGCTGCCTCTGGTGTTGCTGATTCCGCTGGGCGGGCTCTGGTTGTGGCAGCAAGGTTGGCTGCTGCCATGGCTGTTGGGCACAGCGCTGCTGACCGGTGGCGGTTACCTGCTGGCGCACCTGTTGCAACGCCGCCTGGTCGGCAGCATCGATACGCCGGCTGACGCTGCCGAGCCTGTTTCACCGCCGGAAGCCGACTGGTCGCCCCAGGATCTGGCCGCCTGGGCGGAGGTACAACAACTGGCCAGAGAGACCGATAAAGTCATTCTGGGCAGCCAGACTTTATTGCTGCAACGGGCGCGCGTCGTTATTGAGCGGGTCGCCCGGCACTACTACCCGGAGCATACAGACCCGATTTGGAATTTTACCCTGCCCGAAGCGCTGTTGCTCAGTGAGCGGGTTAGCCTGCGCCTGCGTCTGGTGCTTGGCGAGCATGTGCCGGGTTCTGGCCATCTTCAGGTTGGGCAGGTGATGCGGCTCTGGCATCTGGGCAGCTCCAGCCAGCCCTATTATAAAGGTGCCAAAACCCTGTTCCGGCTGGTGCGGGCGGTGAACCCGGTGTCGGCCGTGCTGGCGGAAGTCCGGGAGCGTCTGCTGAATGTTGCCTTCGACAGAACCACCGATTATTTGCAGCAAAAAGGGGCTCGAATCTGGGTCGAAGAAGTCGGTCGGGCGGCGATCGAGCTCTATTCGGGCCGCTTGCAGGCCGATGCCAGCCTGATGGCGAAGCTGGCCGAACACGAACAAGCGACGCGCCCACCGCCGGGGCCGGTTCAAGTGCTGATCGCGGGGCAGCTTAAGGTGGGTAAATCGAGCCTGGTCAATGCCCTGCTGAACGACACCCTCAGCGCGGTGGATGTGCTGCCGATGACCGCCAGTGCCGAGCGTTATCAGCTAAGTGATGAGACAGGCGAGCCACTGGCGGTGTTGATCGATACCCCAGGTGTGGGCCGGGCACTGAATGTGGATGAATGGGCCGCGCAGCTTGAAGCGGTCGACTGTATTCTGTGGGTTCTAGCCGCCGACCGGGCCGACCGGGAGTTGGACCGACAAGCGCTGGATTCGATTCAGGCCTGGTTTCGGGACAACCCGACCCGGCGGCCGCCTCCGATTCTCGGGATCGTCAGTCACATCGACCGGTTATCGCCCGCCCGGGAGTGGTCGCCACCCTATGATCTGATCAGGCAGGCATCCCCCAAAGCCGTTGCTATCAGCGAGGCGTTGCAGCAGATCGCGACGGATCTGGCGCTGCCGATGACCGATCTGGTACCCGTGCGGCTCGACCAGGGTGCGGCCGGTTACAACATCGATCTGCTCTGGAGCGCCGTTTATGAACGCCTGGAACAGGCCAAACACGGCCGAGCCCAGCGGCTGAACCGGCTGGGACGCAAGCGCAACTGGAAAACCGTGATGCGCCAGGCTCGCGGCGCTGGCCGCCTGATCCGTCAGGGGTTAAAGCGCTAATCGCTGACCGAGACCGGGCGCTGGGTCAACACACTGCAAATCTACTGGACGATGGTGGCTGGCAGTCTGCTAAACTCTGGATCCGAGACAGAGACTGAGCAGGCTGCGGCCTGAAACGCCGATGAAACCCTGGCAATCCGTGCTCGATTTCTGGTTTGGCGACCAGGAACCACCCGAGCCGCACTATCAAAAACGCTGGTTCAGCGGTGGCAAAGAGACCGACCGGCACATCGCCGAGCGCTTTGCGGCCAATCATAAGCGCGCGATTGAGGGCGAACTAAATGCCTGGCTGGAACACCCGGAAGGCCGGCTAGCGCTCATCATTCTGGTCGACCAATTCAGCCGTAATTTGTATCGCGGGCATGCGGACGCCTTTGCCTGGGATTCGCTCGCGTTGGCGTGGAGCCAGCAGGCGCTCGATAATGGTCATCTGACCCTGCTCGGTATGAGTGGCCGAATGTTTTGCCTGATGCCGATGATGCACGCCGAAGCGCTGCACTATCACCAGACATTACGTCAGCAGATCGACCAGTTACTGACCGATTACCCTGCCGCCGGTGCACCCTTAAAGGGGTTCAGCGACGCGGCCGATCAGCACCGGGTCATTATTGAGCAGTTTGGCCGATACCCGCACCGCAACTCTGTTTTGAACCGGCCTTCGACCCCGGCCGAACAAGACTATTTATCGCAGGATGGCGCCCGTTTTGGTCAATAAATAATCAGTGTTTGCTATGCTGAGAGTCTTTCCAACCCTTTCGTTCCAATTTATCTGGAGACACCATGTCCAACGCACCTTCCTTCTTCATGCGGCTGCGCTCACTGGCGCTGATCCCTTTGCTGGCTCTGGTCGCCGTTTTTGCGCAGGCGGAAAACCTGACCGAAAACGACGTAAACCAACTGGTGCGCGATTACATTCTGGAACACCCGGAAATCGTGATGGAAGCGATCAGCATTTTGCAGGCGCGGGAGCAGGCCGCCCAACAGGCCAGCGAGAGCGAGAAGCTCGCCGCCGCCAGTGAACAACTGATCAATGCCACGAACGACCCGGTGGGGGGAAACCCGGAAGGCAGCATTACCCTGGTTGAGTTTTTTGACTACAACTGTGGCTACTGCAAACGCGCCTCGGAAACGGTAAAAGCGCTGACTGAAGCGAACCCCGATCTGCGCGTGGTGTACAAGGAATGGCCAATTCTTTCGGAAACCTCGGTAACCGCAGCGCGCGTTAGCCTGGCCATCAGCGAATTGTATCCGGATCAGTATCAGGCCTATCACGATGCCTTGCTGGCCCGACCCGGAAGCCTGCGCCAAGACAGTGAAATCTGGCAGGTAGTCGATTCACTGGGGCTGGACCGCGCCGAGCTGGAAGACGAAACAAAAGCTGACTGGGTGCAGCAAACTCTGGCCAGCAATCAGGCCCTGGCTCAGCAACTGAAGATTACCGGCACACCAACCTTTGTTGTGGGTACTGACATTCTGCGGGGGGCTTACCCGCAGGCCGACATTCAGTCGGCCATCGACGCCAACCAATAACTCAAGTTTCGCAGTTCGCAATAGATAGCGACGGCTGGCAGGAGCAGTTCCTGCCAGCCGCACGGGCTCAAGGCGTTGCATCCACTCAAGAGTGCAATGTCTGTAAGCGCGCTTCCAGCTGTACGGCGGTTTCAGGTCGTCCGTACAAATACCCCTGATAGGCCAAACACCCTGCCTTTTGTAGCCAGTCGCGCTGCGCCTCGGTTTCCACACCCTCGGCAATAACATTCAATTCCAGGCTGTGTGCCAGGCCAATAATGGTGCGGGCAATGGTGGCCGCCGCCGGGTCCAGCAGTACGTCGGCGACAAACGTCTGATCGATCTTCAATTGTGCCAGCGGCAGCCGTTTCAGATAGGACAGGGACGAATAGCCAGTGCCGAAATCATCCAGCGCCACATCGACCCCCATCGCGTTCAACTCGCCGATACTGCGAATGGCATCATCCAGATCTTCGATCAGCATGGTTTCCGTCAATTCCAGTTTTAGCCGGTTTGGCCGGGCGCCGGTCTCCTCCAATACTTCTGTAACCATGGCGACAAAATCGACTGAACGAAACTGAACGGCACTGACATTAACCGAGAGTGACAACCGGGCCGTTTGATCGTGGTTCGCCCAGCGTACCAGTTGCTGACAGGCAGTGCGCAACACCCAGCGGCCCAGTGGCAGAATCAGGCCATTGGTTTCAGCCAGCGGTATAAACTCCAGCGGGGAAACCAGCCCTCTTTTCGGGTGCTGCCAGCGCAACAGCGCTTCGGCACCGATCACCTGTTGGTGGTCATCAAATTGCGCTTGATAGACCAGAAAAAAATGTTGTTCGGCCAGGCTGATGCGCATATCGGCATCGAGTGCCAGACGTGTTTGCAGAGCGGTATGCATTTCGTCGGTAAACAGGCAGTAGTCATCCCGTCCGTTGAGCTTGGCCTGATGCATCGCGACTTCCGCTTGTTTGAGCGCCTGGCTGAGGCTGCCCGACGTACCGGGTTCAAGCACCGTCAAGCCGATGCTGGCGGTGCAATGGTTCCTGAAGCCGTGCCATTCATAGCTGTTACGCAATTGCCACAGCACTCGTTCGCAGAGTTTGGTGGCAATGGAGCCGGCTGGCCCCTCGGTCAATAACAGGATGACAAATTCGTCAGCACCAAGGTGAACCAGATGGCTGTTTCTGGGCAGTTCCTCTGACAATCGCCGCACCACTTCGATCAGTAACTTGTCGCCATAGTCGTGACCATGGGTATCGTTGATGTCTTTAAAATTATCCAGATCGAGCACCAGCAAGGCGAGACCCTGCTGTTCGGTTCGGTCATCGACGGCAGGGCCGAGGTATTCAAACAGATAGGTGCGATTGGGCAGGCGCGTTAGCGTCTCGTAATACGCCAGGTAATGAATTCTGGCTTCGCGGTGTTTTTGTTCAGTAATGTTGGTTGAAATACCGCACAGGGCATAGGTTTTGCCCTGGTGATCCCGCAAGGGGATCTTGACCGATAAATAGGTGTGTTTTTCTCCGTTAACCGTCAGTGATTCCTCAACCCGCAGCGGATCTCCATCCCGGAACACAAGACGGTCGTGTTGCAGATAATCGCTGGCCGCCGTTTCTCCGAACAGATCGAGGTCGGTTTTGCCGAGAATATCCGCTTCTTCCCGGCCCAGAAAATCGAGCAATAACCGGTTGGCATACTGGTACTTCAAGTCGTTATTTTTGATGTAGATAAAGGCACCAACGTTGTCGAGTATGGTCGCCAGTTTGCGCTCACTGTCAGTCAATGCTCTGGTTTTGATCGCCACCCGATGTCGCAGCCAAGTGATCAGTAGCAAGGTGACCACCAACAATGTCAGTGCCGAGATCAGTGACAGGATCAGCCAGCGGGGGATCAGCGGTTTGGGTGGTACGCTCTGCCAGCGGTTCAGGATCTCAAAATAGAGAGAATCGGAATCTGCACGCCAGGCGGTCAGTTGGCGATCGATGGCGGCGAGCAGCTCGGTGTTATGGCCCTGGCGGGTGGCGAAATACAGTTGCGACGGCTGAAACACGATGGGTGTAGCCACCAGGTTATAATGGGCGGCATGCAAGGCGCCATAGAGGTTATTTGAAACCGCCGCGTCTGCTTCGCCATCGCTTACTTTGCTAAACGCTTCGAGGTAATCGCTGGCCTCGATCAGTTGGGCTTCAATGCCAAAATTTGCCAGCATTGACTTAAAAAACGGCAGCTGGACCGAATCTCGCAGCAGCGTTACTGACGCCCCGTTCAATTGAAATATTGAAACAATCGGCGGATTCGGACGGCTATACAGTTGCGACCAACTGTTCAGCGCCGGTTGCAGGTGAAAATCAAAACGTTGTTGGCGCTCGCTGTTTAGTGCGACATCGGGCATTAGATCCAGCTGGTCTGTTTCCAGCCAGCGCAGGCACTGGCTCCAGTTGCAGGGTCGGTAATCGAGCGTCCAGTTCTGTTCAGCCGCAATTGCATTCAGCAGTTCAACAAAGATGCCCGCTGGTTCGCCTGTGGCGTTGGTAAATAGCTTGGGTTTATTTTGGTAAAGCCCAACGCGCAGTGTTCGCGGTTGAGCGGACGGGTCTGTCTCGGCATGGGTGTGCAAGGGCAGCAGGGCAGCGATCCCAACCCACATCAATAACCAACGAAAACCCGTTCGTCGCGGTGAAGTGGACGTGGCAGCGGTCTGCCGGTTTGTTTGACATTCAGAGTAGAGCATCGGCTATCACAGACCCCTTACTGGCATTGGGTAAACCAGCACACAGGCTGCTGATCATCAATACCCGATCAGTCTAGACGGTTTTTTTTAAACACCGTAAGCGGAATGATTTTTTGTGACGGCGGATCAGCGTCGACCGGGACCCTGGCGGTTCCCGCCGACCAAGCGTTAGCGGGACACCTGTTTTTTGGACACGCGGTCGTTCTGAAGCTGAATGCGGGACAGGCCATCACTGATAACTTTGTGGGCCAGCGTCGTACCTTCGCTGGCTTTTATGCTGTGCAGATCAATTTTGGGGTGAATGATCACATCAATGGTACCGGGTAGCTTCACAAAACGCTTGTTCAGCCAGTAGTCGCCCGAGTTGTGGGTCACCGGAATAATCGGTACGCCCGCTTCTTTGGCCAGGCGAGCACCCCCTTGCTGAAAATTGCGTACCTTGTGGGGCTCGGCCCGGGTGCCTTCGGG
Source organism: Saccharospirillum sp. (assembly GCF_040881935.1). NCBI lineage: Bacteria > Pseudomonadati > Pseudomonadota > Gammaproteobacteria > Oceanospirillales > Saccharospirillaceae > Saccharospirillum > Saccharospirillum sp. The sequence continues at coordinate 13,079 of NZ_JBBECH010000067.1, forward strand.
GAATATCAGCACGAAAATACCGTCGTTGAGACGCGGCACACCCTGCTCCAAAATTTGGGTCATCGCGCCGATTCGGTCAGCCCGGTCAATGGCAATGGGGCGCAGCATGGCGAATGCCCAGCCGAAGAACGGGATTTTCAGCAGGCTGCGTTTTATCACCTGGGTCTGGGGGCGGAACAACCGCTGCAGAAAAAATGTCTCCCAGGCTGACTGATGATTGGAGATCACCACGCCAGCCGCACCATCCAGATTTTCAAGACCGGTGATGCGGTATTTGATGCCCAGAATCCAGCGGCTGGCGAATACTGTTAGCTTGGCCCAGGTGCCCACAACAAAGTGGTAGCGCATTCGGTAGGGCAGCAAATAGGCGAACAGGGCGCAAAACGATGCCCATAAAATGGTAAACGGCCCGTAGAAAAAGGCGTAAAAAACAAAGGTTCGCAGGTAGGCCAACCACATAGCGTCAGCTCTCGCCAGATTAAATGGATCGCACAGTGTACCGACAAACGGTGTCCGGGCGATGTCTTTAAAGTGAATTTAGCCTTTCCCGGGAGGAAGAGACACAGGCCAGTGCGCATGCCTGGTAAGGCACGCGTCACTCTTACTTTATTGGGCTTGAAGCACCGAAATGTCAGCCACCTTCAGGAACAACTGGCGTAATTTCGACAGTACCGCCAAGCGGTTATTGCGCACAGCGGCGTCGTCGGCCATGACCATGACTCCGTCGAAGTAGGCATCGACGCTGTCGCGCAGGCTCGCCAGGTGCTGCAGGGCGCCCTGATAGTCGACAACAGCCAGCATGGGTGTGATGTCCGCTTCGGCTGCCTGTATGGCCTGCCAGAGGGTGTGTTCGGCATCCGATTCAAACAAGGCGGTGTCGACCCGGTCGCTGACGTCCCCTTCGGCTTTGGCCAGCAGGTTGGATACCCGCTTGTTGGCGGCAGCCAGAGCTTCGGCTTCGAGCAGATGACTGAAGTTGGCGACGGCTTTGACCCGTCGATCAATATCCAGCGGCCGGCTCGGATTCAGCGCCCGCACCGCCTGAAATACATCGTGGCGGAAACCGGCGTCGGCGTACCAGGCGCTGAAGCGGTCGAGCGCATAGTCGACTACCTGACCGACGACCTTGTCGCGCTCCGGCAGGCTGGTGTGTTGGTCGGCGGCAAAGGTAACCAGGTCGACCAGATCCAGATCCAGATCGCGCTCGACCAGAATGCGCAATACACCCAGCGCCGCACGGCGCAGCGCGAAAGGGTCTTTGGTGCCGGTCGGTGGTTGGCCAATACCGAACAAGCCGGACAGGTTATCGAGCCGGTCGGCCAGGGCCACGGCCATACCGGCACGGCTCAGCGGCAGTTCGTCACCGGCACCGGCCGGGCGATACTGCTCGATAATGGCTTGGGCGACGGCTTTCGGTTCGCCATCGTGCAGCGCGTAGTAGTAACCGGCGATGCCCTGCATGTCGTCGAATTCAAACACCATGTCGGTGACCAGGTCGGCCTTGGCCAGCAAGGCCGCGCGCTCTGCCTGCTGGATGTCATCACCGAGTTGCCGGGCGATTTCGCCGGCGATGGCGCTTAAACGGATGGCCTTGTCGTACATCGAGCCCAGTTGCTGTTGAAAGGTTACCGATTTGAGTTTTTCGACCCGGTCCGCCAAGGGCGTTTTGCGGTCGGTATCCCAGAAAAAGGCCGCATCGGCCAGGCGCGGTCGAATGACTTTCTCGTTACCGGCGATCACCTGGGCGGGGTCTTTGCTTTCCAGGTTGGCGATGAACACAAAACGCGGCGCCAGCTCACCTTTGCTGTCCCGTGTCGGGAAATATTTCTGGTGTTCCTGCATCGACGATATGAGCGCCTCAGCCGGTACCGACAGGAAGCGGGATTCAAAGCTGCCGAGCAAGGCGACCGGCCATTCGTTCAGCGCCGTCACTTCGTCGAGCAGGTCGGGGTCGATGACCACCTCTACGCCCTCGGCTTGAGCTACGGCCTTTGCCTGGGTTTCGATGTAGTCGCGGCGCTCATTGAACGAGGCCAACACCTTGCCCTGGGTGCGCAGCGTTTCGGCATAGGCGGCAGGTTCGGAAATCTCAATATCGACGGGTGCGTGGAAGCGATGGCCCCGGCTCAGGCGGCCGGATTCAATGCCATAAACCGTGGCAGGTACAACGTCGTTACCCAGCAGCATCACCAGCCATTGCACCGGACGCACAAACTCGTCGCGGCTGGTGCCCCAGCGCATGCGTTTGGGGATCGGCAGGGCATCCAGCGTTTGCTGCACCAGCTCTGGCAGTAAATCAGCGGTGGCTTTGCCGGGTTCGACACCCCGGTAGACCAGCCATTCGCCTTTATCGGTTTCCATGCGTTCCAGCGCGTCAACACTGACGCCGTTGCCCCGGGCAAAGCCTTCGGCAGCTTTGGTGGGTTTGCCATCGGCGTCAAAGGCGGCTTTTACCGCCGGGCCGCGACGTTCGAACGCTTCATCGGGTTGTGCCAGGCCCAGGTCACGAATCAAGACGGCCAGGCGTCTGGGCGCGCCATAGCGCTCGGTATCACCAAAGCTTACTCCAGCGTCTTTCAGGCGCTGGATCAGGCCATCGGCAAAGGCATCCTGCAGCGGTTTCAGTGCCTTGGGCGGCAGTTCTTCGGTGCCCAGTTCGATCAGAAAATCAGCCTGTGTCATGTGGTCTTAATCCTTGTTCCCGGCACTGAGAATGTCATCACGCAACGCTTGTGGTGCCATCGGAAAGCCCATCGCCTTACGTGCTTCATAGTAGGCTTTGGCGACATCCCGGGAGAGGGTGCGAATGCGCAGAATATAACGCTGGCGCTCGGTCACCGAGATGGCGTGGCGGGCGTCCAGCAGGTTGAAGGTGTGGCCGGCCTTGAGGATTTGCTCATAGCCTGGCAGCGGCAAGTTCAGGTCGATCAGCTTGCGGGCTTCCCCTTCGTGGTATTCAAACTGGCGAAACAGGTTATCGACATCGGCGTGTTCGAAGTTATAGGTCGACTGCTCGATCTCGTTCTGCAGATACACATCGCCGTAGGTGACCTTGCTGCCATCCGGGCCGATGGTCCAGACCAGGTCGTAGACGTTGTCGACGTCCTGAATGTACATGGCCAGACGTTCCAGGCCGTAGGTAATTTCGCCGGAGACTGGAAAACACTCGATGCCACCGACCTGCTGGAAGTAGGTGAACTGGGTCACCTCCATGCCGTTCAGCCAGACTTCCCAGCCCAGACCCCAGGCACCCAGTGTCGGATTTTCCCAGTTGTCTTCAACAAAACGGATGTCGTGCACCAGCGGGTCGACGCCAATGGCTTCCAGCGAGCCCAGATACAGCTCCTGAATGTTGCTTGGGTTCGGCTTCAAAATGACCTGATACTGGTAATAATGCTGCAGGCGGTTGGGGTTCTCGCCGTAACGACCATCGGTCGGGCGGCGCGAAGGCTGCACATAGGCCACATTCCAGGTTTCCGGCCCCAGGGCACGCAAAAACGTCGCCGGATGGCTGGTCCCGGCGCCAACTTCCATATCCAGCGGCTGCAGGATCACACACCCCTGGTCAGCCCAGTATTGCTGCAGCGTCAGAATCAGGCCCTGAAAAGTCTTCAGGTTTCGGGCCGTGGTTGAATCTTTGGGTGGTGCTGTCGATGGCGTGGTCTGTTCAGTCACAGCGAAACATCCTGATGTCGGAAGGTCAAAAATCAAACGCCGCATTATACATAGGCAGTGCGGTGGGGTCACTGTGGCTGGGTGGGCTGACCTCTCGTAAGTAACAGGCTGGTAAAGGGTGCCACTAAGTGCGCCAGAAATGCGGCGAGAACAGCACCAGTAAGGTAAAGATCTCCAGGCGACCGAGCAGCATGGCGATGCACAGCACCCATTTGGCTAGATCAGGGATGTTGGCGTAATGGTTGGTAACGTCACCCAGGCCCGGGCCGAGGTTGTTTAGTGCGGCCGCTACCGCCGACCAACTGGTGATGAAATCCATACCAGTGGCGAGCAGTGCGAACAGAATCAGGCCGTAGATCATAATGTACATGCTGAAAAAGCCCCAGACGGCCTCGATGATGCGATCTCCAACCGGACGTTTGCCAACCTTGATCGGAAATATGCCCGCCGGGTGAATCAGCCGCTTGATTTCACGCAGCCCCTGCTTGAGCAACAGCATGGTGCGAATGACCTTGATGCCGCCAGCCGTCGAGCCGGCGCAGCCGCCAATAAAGGAGGCTAGAATCAGGAAGAACGGCAGGTACAGCGGCCAGGTCGCGAAATCGGCGGTACCATACCCGGTGGTCGTCAGCAGAGACACGGCTTCAAATATCCCATAGCGCAGCGATTCGCCAGGGCTATAAACCTGGGTGAGTAGCAGGGTCGCGGTGGTCAAACCGACGAACAGCAGCATGATAACAATAAAAAACCGGTATTCGGGGTCGAGCAGGTATTGCTTCAGGCTGCGATTACGCCAGGCGATAAAGTGCAAACCAAAGTTGGCAACCGACAGGATCATGAACACCACGGCGACCATCTCAACCGCGACACTGTCGAAATAGCCAATGCTGGCATCATGCGTTGAAAAGCCACCAATCGCGACCGTGGAAAAGCTGTGGGCGATCGCATCAAATAAGCTCATGCCGGCCGCCCAGTAGCCCAGGGCGCAGGCGATTGTCAGAGCGAGGTAGATGTACCAGAGGGCCTTGGCGGTTTCAGTAATGCGCGGTGTCAGTTTGGTGTCTTTCACCGGCCCGGGTGTTTCCGTCCGGTACAGCTGCATGCCGCCGATACCGAGCATGGGTAGCACAGCCACGGCGAGCACAATAATACCCATGCCGCCCATCCACTGCAGTTGCTGACGATAAAACAACAGGCTCTTGGGCAGGCTGTCGAGCCCGACAACGACGGTGGCCCCGGTGGTGGTCA
>NZ_JBBECH010000068.1:0-83975 GCF_040881935.1 Saccharospirillum sp.
ATGTAGACTCGGAGACCGCATCCATGCGGTCTAACGGCCCCCAGTAGACGCACCCAACACTCCTTCAATGGTCACTGGTTGAATTGCCACGAATTTCTAACTCATGACACCACATACTTTTGTGCACATAACAGGAAGCGAAGAATGACTGAGATGGCAACAATCATCAGCCCGGTAAACGCCACGCAATACGCCGAGCGCGCTTACCTGAACGAGGCTGAAGCCCGTGAGGCGGTTAAACGAGCGTCAGCGGCCCAGCGTGACTGGCAGACCACGCCTCTGGAAAAACGCCAGGCAGTGCTGGAACGCGCCGTTGAACTGCTTGATGAGCAGCGCGACGAATTGGCTGAAGAACTGGCCTGGCAGATGGGTCGGCCGATCAGTCAGGGCGGCGGTGAAGTTAATGGTTTTGCCGAGCGTGCCCGCTACATGCTGGCGATAGCGCCGCGTGCCCTGGCAGATCTGGAGATGCCGGACAAGCCCGGTTTTAAACGCTATATCCGGCGCGATCCGGTGGGTGTGGTACTGACCATTGCCCCCTGGAATTTTCCCTACATGACCGCCGTCAATACCGTTTGGCCGGCACTGGCGGCAGGCAATGCTGTGTTGCTCAAACATGCGCAGCAAACGCTGCTGTGTGCCGAACGGTTGCAACGGGTTCTGGCGCAGGCTGGTTTGCCCGAAGGGGTGTTTCAGGCGGTCACATTGAGCCATGAAACGACAGCCACCATCTTGAAAGAACCGGCCATTCGCTTTGTCAGTTTTACCGGCTCGGTGCGCGGTGGCCAGAGTATTCAGCAGGCTATTGCCGCCAGCGGTCAGTTTGCCGGAACCGCGCTGGAACTGGGTGGCAAAGACCCGGCCTATGTGCGGGCCGATGTTGATATTGCCGATGCCGCCATTAACCTGGCGGATGGCGCTTTCTTTAACAGCGGCCAGAGCTGCTGTTCGGTGGAACGCATCTATGTGCATCAAGATGTGTATCAGCCCTTTGTCGATGCGTTGGTCGCCGAAACCCGCAAGCTGGTGCTGGGTGACCCTCTGCAAAAATCAACCACGCTGGGTCCGCTGGTCAAAGCTTCGGCCGCTGATTTTGTGCGCGGGCAGATTGCCGACGCGGTCAAAGCCGGTGCCACAACGCTGATACAGCCCAGTGATTTCCCGGAAGATAAACCCGGTACGGCTTATCTGGCGCCGCAAATTCTGACCGGGGTCGATCACAGCATGCGGGTGATGACAGAGGAAAGTTTTGGCCCTGTGGTCGGCATTATGCCGGTGGCATCGGATGAAGAAGCCATTCAACTGATGAATGACAGCGAGTTTGGTCTGACGGCATCGATCTGGACGCGGGATCTGGAAGCCGCGGAACGCCTCGGGCGTGAAGTTCAGACCGGTACGGTGTTTATGAACCGGTGCGACGTGCTCGACCCGGCGCTGGCCTGGACCGGCGTCAAACACACCGGCCGGGGTGCTTCGCTTTCCGAAATCGGTTACGACGCCCTGACCCAACCCAAGAGCTTTCACTTACGACTGCCCAGCGGAGGCTGACCCATGACCACGGAAACATCGTTAACCGCTAACTGGGGCATGCCCAATCGCATGCTTGTCGGCCCCGATCGGCTAAAAGAACTACCATCGCTGTGCCAGGAACTAGGCTTTAAAGCGCCGCTATTGGTAACTGACCGTGGGCTGGCTGGCCTGCCCATGGTGACAAACACCCTGGCAGCGCTGACCAATGCCGGGCTCGGTGCGGCGCTTTTTGCGGACGTCGAAGGCAACCCGACTGGGCCCATGGTCGAGGCGGGTGTAGACGTGTATCGCAAGGGCAATCACGACAGCGTCGTCGCCCTGGGCGGCGGCAGCGGCCTTGATGTCGGCAAGGCCATTGCGTTTATGTCGGGCCAGACCCGGCCAATCTGGGATTTCGAAGACATCGGCGATTACTGGACACGCGCCGACGCAAAGGGCATCGCCCCGGTTATCGCCATTCCGACCACGGCCGGTACCGGCTCGGAAGTAGGGCGGGCCTCAGTGATTGCCAATGAAGCCGAACACCGCAAAATCATCGTCTTTCACCCGAAGATGCTGCCGGTAGCGGTTATTCTGGACCCGAAAGTCACCGCCGCCTTGCCCCCACACATCACCGCGGCCACCGGCCTGGATGCCTTCATCCACAGCTTCGAAGCCTACTGCGCCCCGGGCTTTCACCCGATCTGCGAAGGCATCGCGCTGGAAGGCATGCGCCTGGTATCGGCCGCACTCCCGGTTGCATACAAAGACGGCAACAACCTCGAAGCCCGCACCAAAATGCTCGCCGCCGCCAGCATGGGCGCCATCGCTTTCCAGAAAGGCCTGGGTGGCGTACACGCCATCTCCCACGCCGTCGGCGCCATGTACAACACTCACCATGGCCTCACCAACGCCGTGGTATTGCCGTACATCATGGTGCACAACCGCGCCAGCATCGAACACCGTATGGGGCCGGTGGCTCAGGCCGTAGGCTTGGAAGACACCTCATTCGATGCCCTGCTGCAGTGGGTATTGGCGTTCCGGCGCGAACTGGGTATTCCCCATACCCTGGCTGAGATCGACGTGCCAGATGATCAGGCAGACGAAGTCGGCCGCCTGGCCGCCGTTGACCCTTCCGCCGGCGGCAATCCGCAACCGCTGAATGCGGCAGTGTTGACTGAGGTATTTCGCAAGGCGGTTCGAGGCGAGTTGTAATCTCAGGCCACCTGTTGGAATACCTGGCCCTTCGAACTTCAAGCTCCGGAGGTTGGTTTTAGTGTGTTGCCAGGAGTCCGTGCCAGGCACCGGGTGTACCTGTCCGGGGTCGCCGTAAACCCGTCCATGGGGGCTAGGCTTCGGCATCCATGCCTCAGACTTCCCCGGACAGGTACACCCGGCACCCGGCACCTGACACTCCTCCTCAACACGTTAATGTTCGGTTTTTAACCAACTAAGAACTGAATTCGATCATGGCAATAAAGACTAGCGGCGGATGCCGGTGTGGTCTAGGCCCCATGGATGGGTTCACGCCGACCCCGCAGAGGCCACACCGGTGGCCGACGCGGACCAGCTCCACCCAAGCACACCCAAACTGCGGCCCGGAAACGGGCCGGACCTGTCTTGCAAAAGGGGGTGCCAAACGTCCTCTCATATCCGTATAATCTGCGCCCCATTTTCCGGGATTTGGTGAAAAATTGATCACCAGAGCCCGGCTTAGTTCAACCCGAGGTGTTCAGTGCAATTTCCCAAGCGTTACGATGTCATAGTGATCGGTGGCGGTCATGCTGGAACTGAGGCGGCGCTCGCGTCTGCCCGTACTGGTGCGCAGACGCTATTGCTGACCCACAACGCGGACACCGTCGGGGTGATGTCCTGTAACCCGGCCATTGGTGGTATTGGCAAGAGCCACCTGGTCAAGGAAATCGATGCCCTCGGCGGTGCCATGGCGCGCGCCACCGACCGTGCCGGTATTCAGTTTCGGGTGTTAAACAGCCGTAAAGGCCCGGCCGTGCGTGCGACCCGCGCCCAGGCCGACCGTCAGTTGTACCGGGCGGCGATTCGGGAAATTGTTGAACTGCAGCCGAATCTGGAACTGTTTCAGCAGTCGGCTGACGATCTGTTGCTGGAAAACGACGTCGTTACCGGCGTTGTTACCCAAACCGGCATTCGCATCATGGCCGAAACCGTGGTGCTGACGGCGGGCACCTTTCTTGGCGGCAAAATTCACGTCGGCATGCAGAACTATTCCGGTGGCCGTATGGGCGATGCGCCCAGCAATGCCCTGTCGCATCGGTTGCGTGAATTGCCGTTCCGCGTCGGTCGCCTGAAAACCGGTACCCCGGCGCGCATCGACGGCCGTAGCCTGGATTACAGCCAGTTGACCGAGCAACCCGGCGATACGCCGCTGCCGGTCATGTCCTATATGGGCCGGGTCGAAGAGCACCCGCGCCAGGTTTCCTGCTGGATCGCCCACACCACCGAGCAGACGCACCACATCATCCGCAACAATCTGCACCAGTCGCCGATGTATGCCGGTGAGATCGAAGGCATCGGCCCGCGCTATTGTCCGTCGATTGAAGACAAGGTCACCCGCTTTGCCGACAAGACCAGTCACCAGGTGTTCGTAGAACCCGAAGGGCTGACCACCTATGAAATGTACCCGAACGGCATCTCCACCAGCCTGCCGTTCGATGTGCAGATCGACTTTATCCAAAGCATCAAAGGCTTCGAAAACGCCCACATCACCCGGCCGGGTTACGCCATCGAATACGATTACTTCGATCCGCGTGACCTGAAGCACAGCCTGGAAACCAAGTTCATTGGCAACCTGTTCTTTGCCGGTCAGATTAACGGCACCACCGGCTACGAAGAAGCCGCTGCCCAGGGCTTGCTGGCCGGGGTCAACGCTGCCCGTCGTGCCGCCGGTGAAGAAGCCTGGACGCCACGTCGTGACGAAGCTTATTTGGGCGTGCTGGTTGACGACCTGATCACCATGGGCACGCTGGAGCCGTACCGGATGTTCACCAGCCGCGCCGAATATCGCTTGCTGTTGCGTGAAGACAACGCCGATGCGCGGTTGACTGAAACGGGACGTTCGCTTGGCTTGGTCGATGATGTTCGCTGGGCCGCCTTCAGCACCAAACAGGACGCCATCGTCCGCGAAACCCAGCGACTGACCAGCACCTGGGTGCAGCCGAAATCGGCTGAGGCGCAGGCATTGCACGATAAGCTGGCACAGCCACTGTCGCGCGAGACCACATTGCGCGACCTGCTGAAACGGCCACAACTGACGTATGCCGATATTGCCGACCTGGTGCCGACAGACGCACTGGACCCGGCGGTGAGCGAACAAGTCGAGATCAGTGCCAAATACGAAGGCTATATTCAGCGCCAGCAGGACGACATCGACACACTGCGCCGCCACGAGAGCATGAAGCTACCGGCGGAACTGAATTTCGAGGCCATCGGCGGCCTGTCGAACGAAGTGAAACAGAAGTTGAAGCAGGCCCGGCCGGAAACCCTGGCGCAAGCGTCGCGCATCTCTGGCGTGACACCGGCGGCGGTCTCGATGCTGATGATTCACCTGAAAAAGCAGTCGGCGGCGAGCAAAGCCGCTCAGGTGGAGCAACACAGCGCATGAGTGAGCGTTACGCATCGCTGTTAAGTGACGGTCTGGCTGAGCTGGGCATTGAACTTGAAACCGCTGTTCAGCAGCGATTGCTCGCCTATCACTCACTGTTGATGAAGTGGAACAGGGCATACAACCTGACCTCGGTGCGCAGACCGGAAGAAATGATTACCCGGCATCTGCTCGATAGCCTGTCGATTCTGCCTTTCGTCGGCCCGGGCGATCTGCTGGATGTAGGTACCGGCCCTGGCCTGCCTGGCATGATTCTGGCGCTGATCGACCCACAGAAACCGGTGACGCTGCTCGACAGCAACGGCAAGAAGACCCGTTTTTTGACTCAGGTGAAGCTGGAACTGGGTGTCGGCAATGTCACCGTCGTGCACAGCCGGCTCGAAGCCTGGCAGCCAGAGCGAACCTTCTCACAAATCTCGTCACGCGCCTTTGCCACTCTGGCCGATATGGTGGCAAAATCCCGGCATCTGCTGGCACCGGGTGGCCACTTTCTGGCCATGAAAGGCCTGTACCCAACCGACGAGATCGCTGCATTGCCGGGCGATATCCAGGTCGATCGGGTGACACCACTGACCGTTCCGGGCAGCGCTTTACTCAGTGCGGACGCGCGACATCTGGTACAGTTGTCGGCCCGAACGACATAAGGATTCGGCTTTGACACATATTTTTGCCATTACCAACCAGAAAGGCGGCGTCGGCAAGACCACTACCGCCACCAATCTGCCCGCCTCTCTGGTGGCGATGAAGCGCAAGGTGCTGGTCGTGGACCTGGACCCGCAGGGCAATGCCACCATGGGCAGCGGCATCAGCAAGAATGAGATCGACATCAGTGTCTACGATGTCATCACTGGCAAGGCCGGCTGCGCTGAGGCCGTTGTCACCACCCCCGAGGCCGGCTATGACCTGCTGCCCGCCAATGGCGAGCTGACGGCCGCCGAAGTTGAGCTGATGTCGGTGAAGATGAAAGAGCACCGGCTGCAGTACGCCCTGGCCGAAGTGAAGCATAAATACGACTACATCTTTATCGACTGCCCGCCGTCGCTCAACATGCTGACGGTGAACGCCCTGGCCGCCGCCGAGCAGGTGCTGATCCCGATGCAGTGCGAATACTACGCGCTGGAAGGCCTGGCCGCGCTGATGGACACCATCCACAGCATTCAGAAGGTGGTGAATCCGAAGCTGCAAATCGGCGGTCTGCTGCGCACTATGTACGACCCGCGCAACAGCCTGACCAACGATGTCTCCGATCAGCTGAAGAGCCATTTTGGCGACAAGCTATATAGTTCGGTGATTCCGCGTAACGTGCGGCTGGCGGAGGCGCCCAGTTACGGCACACCAGTATTGCAGTACGACCGCACCTCCAAAGGCGCGCTGGCCTACCTGGCACTGGCTGGAGAAATGGTTCGCCGGGTCGAGGGCATCAAGGCACCCGATACCGAACATTTAACAGGAACTGTGTAAATGGCAGCTAAGAAACGAGGCTTGGGACGAGGCCTGGACGCCCTGATCACAACCCGACGGGAAGTCGAGGCCATTGCTGACCAGCCGGTAGCTCGTGTCAATGACGGCAGTTTGCGCATGTTGCCGGTTGAGTGGATTCGTCGTGGCACCTACCAGCCCCGGCGTGATATGTCAGCCGACGGGCTTGAAGAACTCGCCGCGTCGATTCGTGCCCAGGGCGTGATGCAGCCCGTTGTGGTGCGTCCCCAGGGCCCTGAATCCTATGAGCTGATTGCCGGTGAGCGTCGCTGGCGCGCCTCGCAGATGGCCGGGCTGGATCAGATACCGGCGGTGATTCGCGATGTCTCCGACGAAGACGCCATTGCCATGGCGCTGATCGAGAACATTCAGCGCGAAAACCTGAACCCGATGGAGGAAGCGCTGGCGTTGCAACGCCTGCAGAAAGAATTCGACCTGACCCAGGCTGGCGTTGCCGAAGCCGTCGGTAAAAACCGGGTCACCGTAACCAACCTGCTGCGCCTGATCAGTCTGGAAGCCGATGTGCGTCGTATGCTTGAGCACGGTGACCTGGAAATGGGTCATGCACGGGCGTTATTGGGTGTGCAGGGCGAGCAACAGATCGAAGCAGCTCGTCAGGTGGTGGCCAAAGGCATGACAGTGCGGCAGACCGAACAACTGGTGCGCAACCTGGTGGAAGGTAAAAAGACCGGGCTCGATCGCGCCGAACATAAACCCGATGCCAACATTCAGAATCTTGAAGAAATGTTGTCGCAGCGCCTGGGCGCTTCGGTGTCGATCAAGCATGGTGCGCGTGGCAAAGGCTCGCTGGTGATCAAATACAACAGTCTGGATGAGCTCGACGGCATCCTGAACCATGTAAAGTAGGGCCTGACAGCGTTCAAATAGGTTGAATTGCGTTCAAAAACAACAATTTGCCGGAAAGCGGCCAAGTCGGAATGAGAGCATGTTGCGTGTTGATGCAACTAGCCGACTCCAATATACTCTGCCGAGTTTTGCCGAGCCTCCAGTGGCCCGGTACCGCTCAAACCCGGATAACAAGCGGGGCAGGCCTTGAGAAAGGCGCCCAAACCGCCCTGTCGTTCAGCCCTACGAAAACAGCTGAACTGCATGAAATACAGGGCATATGACAATAACCGGGACAGAACAGTGGTTTTTCAACAAGCACGGTCCAAACCGGTTCCCCGGCCTTCGGCCTGGCGGCTGGTGACGTTTCAGGCGGTCGCCGCCCTGATCATCGGCCTGGTGGTGGTCGTATTGATCCCGGACGTCTGGTTGGAAGTAATGATGGCTGGCGCCCTGTGCCTGGTGGCACAGAGCTATTTTACCTGGCGTAGCCTGCGACATTTTGGCTCGCGTCATACAGCCCTGTTTGTGGTGGCGACGTCCCAGGGGCTGTTTGGCAAATGGATTATTCTGGCAGCAGGTTTGATACCGGTGTGGGTCACCCAACCGGACCTGAGCGCCATAACAATGTTGCTGGTAGTGGTGATACTGAACACCCTGTCTGCGATGTTGGCACCGATTCTGGTTAAGTAACCGCTCTAACGGGCGGCCAATAGGGGTAAAGTGACATATGGCAAGTGAAGCTGGCGGTTACGCCAATGCGGGCGAGTACATCTCGCACCACCTGACCAACCTCACTTATGGGAAGTTGGAAGCGGGTACGACGATGTGCGATGGCTCGACTCTGAACGCGACTCAGTGGGTGCTGGGTGCCTGTTCTGCGGAGATCAGCGCCATGGGATTTATGGCCTTTCATGTGGACAGCATGTTGTGGTCCATCGGGCTCGGCGCGATTTTCCTGTTTTTGTTCTGGCGAGTGGGCAAGACTGCCACTCAGGGTGTGCCTACGGGGATGCAGAACTTCGTCGAAACCATCGTCGAGTTCATTGACAGCCAGGTGCGGGATACTTTCCATGGCAAAAACCCGTGGATTGCACCGATTGCGCTGACAGTCTTCGTCTGGGTGTTCCTGTCGAACCTGATGGACATCGTTCCGGTCGACCTGATCCCTTATACCCTGGAACTGATGGGTGTGAAGTTTCAGAAAATCGTCCCCTCGACCGACCCGAATATCACCCTGGGTACGGCGGTGTTTGTGTTTATGCTGATGATCTACTATTCCTTCAAAGTGAAGGGCTTTGGCTTCATCAAGGAATTGTCGTTCACACCCTTTAATCACTGGATCTTTGTTCCGTTCAACCTCTTCCTGGAGTTGGTCGGACTGATCGCGAAGCCGTTTTCTCTCGGTCTTCGTCTGTTCGGTAACCTCTACGCAGCGGAAATGATCTTCATCCTGATCGCGCTGATGTTTGGTGCCGGCTTCTTCTTCGCCGCCTTTGCTGGCGTGCTGCAGATGGCGTGGGCTATTTTCCACATCATGGTCATTCCGTTGCAGGCGTTCATCTTTATGGTGTTGACCATCGTGTACCTGAGTCAGGCCCACGAAGACCACTAGTTTGGTCGTCGGGTAGGCTCGATGGCTGCCCCGAATTTCTAAAAGAAAGTTTAAACTTGAAAGCTCTAAACCTTAACGATAGAAAACTTAGGAGAAAAACATGGAACTGGTATTTGTCGCCGCTGCAATCATGATGGGTTTTGGTGCGATTGGTGCTGCTATTGGCATCGGCATGCTGGGTGGTAAGTTGTTGGATTCTACTGCTCGCCAGCCTGAACTGGGCCCAATGCTGCAGACCAAATTCTTCATCGTAGCCGGCCTGGTAGACGCGATCCCCATTATCGGTGTTGGTATCGCGATGTACCTGATCTTCGTCGTGGCTGGTTAATCAATCAGTCCTTTGGGTACTCTGATTAAACCAACCAAAACGAGGTGAAGGCGTGAATTTCAACGCAACGTTTATTGGACAAATCGTCGTCTTTGCCATTTTCGTCTGGTTCTGCGCCAAATTTGTATGGCCTCCGATCATGGATGCCATGCAGGCCCGCCAGAAGAAAATTGCCGAAGGGCTCGATTCCGCCGACCGTGCTGCCAAAGATCTTGAATTGGCACAACACGATGTGGCGAAAAAGCTGCAGGAAGCCAAGCAGGAAGCCGCTGCCATCCTCGAGCAAGCCAACAAGCGCGCCGCGCAGTTGGTTGATGAAGCGAAAGCTGAAGCTCGTGTAGAAGGTGAGCGCATTGTGGCTGCCGCCCAGTCCGAGGTCGATAAAGAAGTGAACGCCGCGCGTGAAGAACTGCGCAGCCGGATCTCTGAACTGACCCTGGCCGGTGCGGAACGCATTCTGGGCTCCGAAGTCGACGCGAAAAAACACAGCGAGTTGTTGGATAAGCTGGCAGCCGAGCTGTAAGGAGGGATCATGGCAGAATTAAGTACGCTGGCCCGTCCTTACGCCAAAGCCGCGTTCAACGCAGCTCTGGACAGTAAGCAACTGGATGCCTGGTCGACGCAATTGTCGACACTGGCCGCTATCAGCCAGCATGAGACGGTTGATCGACTCATTGCCAACCCTGAGCTGTCCGCCGCTGATAAAGTACGTACTTTGCAGCAACTCGCCGGCGATGCTCTGAACGAGGGCGGGTCTAACCTGGTCAGCGTGCTGGCTGAAAATCGTCGTCTTGCACTGCTGACCGAGATCAGCGAACAGTTCGAAGTGCTGAAAGCGGAGCAGGAAAAAACCGCCGATGTTCTGGTGACCAGTGCATTTTCCTTGAGCGACAGCCAGCAAAAGACGCTGGCCGACAAACTGACCGCCAAATTCAGCCGCCAGGTGCAGTTGACCGTCGAAATCGACGAGTCATTACTGGGCGGTGTGGTGATCAGGTCTGGTGACACGGTCATCGACGGGTCGGTCCGCGGCAAGTTGGCGAAACTCGCTGAAGCAATGAATTCCTAGTGAGGGAAAAAGAATGCAGCAACTGAATCCTTCAGAAATCAGTGACATCATCAAGGAGCGTATCGGCAAACTCGATACCAGCTCCAAGGCCCAGAACGAAGGCACCATCGTCAGCGTATCCGACGGTATCGTGCGTATTCATGGTCTGGCCGATGTCATGTCTGGTGAGATGATTGAGTTCCACAACGGCCTGTTCGGTATGGCCTTGAACCTGGAGCAAGACTCTGTTGGTGCGATCGTGTTGGGTGACTACAAAGATCTGGCTGAAGGCCAGACCTGTAAGTGCACCGGTCGCATCCTGGAAGTTCCCATTGGTCCGGAATTGCTCGGTCGCGTCGTCGACGCCCTGGGCAACCCGATCGACGGCAAGGGCCCGGTGAAAACCACCCTGACCGATCCGCTGGAAAAGGTCGCGCCGGGCGTTATTGCCCGTCAGTCGGTCGACCAGCCGGTACAAACGGGCTATAAAGCCGTTGACGCCATGGTGCCGATTGGCCGTGGTCAGCGTGAGCTGATCATTGGTGACCGTCAGACCGGTAAGACCGCTCTGGCCGTCGACGCCATCATGGCTCAGAAAAACTCCGGCATTAAGTGTGTCTACGTCGCTATTGGTCAGAAGCAGTCGACCATCGCCAACGTAGTGCGCAAGCTGGAAGAGCACGGTGCCATGGAGTACACCACCATTGTAGCCGCTTCGGCCTCGGAACCTGCTTCGATGCAGTTCCTGGCGCCGTACGCCGGTTGCACCATGGGTGAATACTTCCGCGACCGCGGTGAAGACGCTCTGATCATTTACGATGACCTGTCCAAACAGGCCGTTGCCTACCGTCAGATCTCTCTGCTGCTGCGTCGTCCGCCGGGCCGTGAAGCCTTCCCGGGTGATGTGTTCTACTTGCACTCCCGTTTGCTGGAACGCGCATCACGCGTGAACGCTGACTACGTTGAACAGTTCACCAAGGGTGAAGTGAAAGGCAAGACCGGTTCTCTGACCGCCTTGCCGATCATTGAAACCCAGGGTGGTGACGTATCGGCGTTTGTACCAACCAACGTGATTTCCATTACCGACGGTCAGATCTTCCTGGAGACCGACCTGTTCAACGCCGGTATTCGTCCTGCGATGAACGCCGGTATTTCGGTATCGCGTGTGGGTGGTTCCGCCCAGACCAAGATCATCAAGAAGCTGGCCGGTGGTATTCGTACCGCTCTGGCTCAGTACCGTGAACTGGCGGCATTCTCCCAGTTCGCGTCGGATCTTGACGAAGCGACCAAGGCTCAGTTGGAGCATGGTCAGCGCGTTACCGAGCTGATGAAGCAAGGCCAGTATGCACCCTTGACGGTTGCAGAGATGGCTGTCTCAGTTTACGCCGCCAACGAAGGCCACCTGAAAGCTTTGGAAATCAAAGAAATCGGGCGGTTTGAGGCGGCACTGCACTCCTACATGAACAGCGAACACGCGGATCTGATCAAACAGATCAACGATACCGGCAACTATAACGACGACATTGCCGCTTCGCTGAAGGACGCTTTGGAAAAATTCAAAGCAACGCAGACCTGGTAATTCACCGGCTGTCTTCGGACAGCCGATTGAACTGAGGCATTGCTATGGCAGCCGGAAAAGAGATTCGCACGAAAATATCGGGCATTAAAAACACGCAGAAGATTACTTCCGCGATGGAGATGGTCGCTGCGAGTAAAAAGCGTAAAGCTCAGGACCGGATGGACGCCAGTAAGCCCTATGCTGACAAAATCCGGGCGGTGATCGGGCATTTGGCGAACGCCAACCCCGAATACCGTCATCCTTATCTGATGGAACGTGACGTCAAGCGGGTGGGTTACATCGTAATCTCAACCGATCGCGGCCTGTGTGGCGGGTTGAACGCTAACCTGTTCAAGCAGGTCGCAAAAGACGTGACTGACTGGAAGAGCAAGGGCGCAACGGTGCAAGTATGTGCCATTGGCAGCAAGGGTACGGGTTACTTCAAGTCACGCGGCTACGACGTAGTGGCGAGCATGACCCAGTTGGGCGACAAGCCCGCTGTGAGTGACCTGATTGGCGGCGTTAAAGTCATGCTCGACGACTTTAATTCCGGCAAAATCGACCGCTTGTTTGTGGTGTTTAACGAATTTGTGAACACCATGGTGCAAAAGCCCGGGATTGAGCAGCTGTTGCCATTGAAGGCCGCTGAAGACGAGACGTCGCGCCGACATACCTGGGACTACATTTACGAGCCAAATGCCGAAGCGCTGCTGGATCATCTGCTGGTTCGCTATGTCGAATCGGTGGTGTATCAGGGCGTGGTGGAAAATCTGGCTTGTGAACAGGCTTCGCGCATGATGGCAATGAAGAGCGCCACTGATAATGCCGGAGAACTGATCGACAGTCTCAATATGGAATACAACAAGGCGCGTCAGGCAGCCATTACCCAAGAGATCGCCGAGATCGTGGGTGGCGCCTCAGCGGTTTCATAATACGGTTTTGAGAGGATACAGAAGATGAGTAGCGGACGTATCACACAGATTATTGGTGCTGTCGTTGACGTGGAATTCCCACGTGACAACGTACCAAAAGTTTACGACGCGTTGAAAGTCGCTGAAGTGAACCTGACCCTGGAAGTGCAGCAGCAGTTGGGCGATGGCGTTGTACGTACCATTGCCATGGGCAGCACCGAAGGCGTTAAGCGTGGACTGAGCGTAGAAAGCACCGGCACCGGTATTACCGTACCGGTCGGTGTTGCGACCCTGGGTCGTATCATGAACGTACTGGGCGAGCCTATCGACGAGCGCGGCGACATCGGTGCCGATGACCACATGGTCATTCACCGCGACGCCCCGACTTATGCCGAACAGGCACAAAGCCAGGACCTGCTGGAAACCGGCATCAAGGTAATCGACCTGATCTGCCCGTTCGCCAAGGGTGGTAAAGTGGGTTTGTTCGGTGGTGCCGGTGTAGGCAAAACCGTAAACATGCTTGAGCTGATTAACAACATCGCGACCGAGCACAGTGGTTTGTCTGTGTTTGCCGGTGTGGGTGAGCGGACTCGTGAAGGTAACGATTTCTATCACGAAATGTCCGAAGCCGGTGTTATCAAGCTGGACAAACTGTCCGAATCGAAAGTGGCCATGGTTTACGGCCAGATGAACGAACCCCCCGGTAACCGTTTGCGGGTTGCACTGACCGGCCTGACCATGGCTGAGAAGTTCCGTGACGAAGGCCGTGACGTTCTGTTCTTCGTGGATAACATCTACCGTTACACCCTGGCCGGTACCGAAGTATCAGCTCTGTTGGGTCGTATGCCGTCTGCGGTAGGTTACCAGCCGACGCTGGCGGAAGAGATGGGTGTTCTGCAGGAACGTATTACCTCAACCAAGACCGGGTCTATTACCTCGGTTCAGGCGGTATACGTACCTGCGGATGACTTGACCGACCCGTCACCGGCTACAACCTTTGCTCACTTGGATGCAACCGTTGTACTGAGCCGTGACATTGCCGCACTGGGTATTTACCCGGCGGTTGACCCGCTGGGCTCTACTTCGCGTCAGCTCGACCCGCTGGTTATCGGTAACGAGCATTACGACTGTGCCCGTGGCGTTCAGGGTGTTCTGCAGAGCTATAAAGAGCTGAAGGACATCATCGCGATTCTGGGTATGGACGAATTGTCTGACGAAGACAAAATGATCGTGGCCCGTGCCCGTAAGATCGAGCGTTTCCTGTCTCAGCCGTTCCACGTTGCCGAGATTTTCACCGGCGCGCCTGGCAAGTACGTGTCGCTGAAAGAAACCATTCGTGGTTTCCAGGGCATTCTGGACGGCGAGTACGATCAGGTTCCCGAGCAGGATTTCTACATGAAAGGCACCATCGATGAAGTGATGGAAGCCTACAATGCTCGCTCCAAGAAGGGCTGATCGCGCCGGGGGTTAACATGGCTATGACAGTACACTGCGACATCGTCAGCGCGGAAGAAAACATCTTCTCGGGGCTGGTTGAAACCGTCGTTTGTGAGGGCGAAATGGGTGAGCTGGGTATCAAGCCCAGTCACGCGCCTTTGCTGACACGGCTGAACCCGGCACCGGTTCGGTTGATTCTGCAGAACGGGTCGGAAGAAGTGTTCTACGTATCCGGCGGCTTCCTTGAAGTCCAGCCGCACGTCGTGACCATTCTGGCCGATACCGCACTGCGCGGTGGTGACATCGACATGGCGGCAGCTGAAAAAGCCAAAGCCGATGCCGAGAAAATCATCGCCAGCAAAATCGCTGAAGAAGAATTCGCGGTGGTGGCAGCTGATCTGGCGCGTGCGTCAGCCCAGTTGCGCACTCTACGCGAACTGAAGCGACTGCGCGGCAAGAAATAACTGGCTTTAGTGGCTTGTTAAAAAGCGACCTCCGGGTCGTTTTTTTTTGTTTGCCCGGCGAAGCCGGCAAACCCGTCCGCCTGAAAGACGAAGTTGAAAGCGCTGACGAAGCGAAACGGTGGTGCAGGGCTGGCGGATATTATCCGTGAGCTGAATACCAATCGAACCGACTGGTATCACCTGGCTGGTTTAGTAAACTGGTGCCTGCGGATTGTATTGAGAGTGTGTCATGCTGACGACTAACGGGTTGTGCCGGGGACTGTTTCTAACGGCTGTTCTGCTTGCCGTACATCCAGGGTATGCTGCAACCGAAACCGTGCCGCCGCCTGCGCCCTGGCTGCAGGTGATTCGCGATACCCCCTATGTATTTAGCGATGGTTTTTACCAGAACATATCCATCATCCGACGCTGGGTATTACTGGAGCAGAGTTATTGCGGGGAACCGGATCGACATATTTTATTTGATCAGCGCGGACGCTTTCTGACCTGGTTCGAAAACGAAGCGACGGTCGCGGAAAACCAACAGCGACTCAACCAGCTTCGGGATACGCTGTATCAGGAAGACCGCGTGCATCGCTGGATAGCCGGGTCGGCCACCGAGACCGGTTATCCCTTTGCCTTACGCTGCGATCAGCCTCATGTTGATCTCGATGCTGCCATCGACCGGCTACTGGGTATCGACCCGGCGGACCGGGTCTGGGGAACCTGGGATGGAATGTCGGCTGGCTCGGAACAGGAGCCGATAGCCCTGGTCGACCTGGTGCTGCAGGTATTCAACGATAAAGCGGCCCGGCAGGGTTTTCAGCCGGATGATGCCGTTATGGAAGCGTTTATCGGGCAAATCGTGATTGAAAGCGGTGCCCGCAAGGAGAGCTTTTCAGCGTCCCGCGCTGTTGGCCTGTTGCAATTGCGGCCGGAAGTGCTGGCCGATTGCGAAATTGCCGAACGCTTTCATTTGCACCGGATGGCTCAGGTGGATTGCGCAGTCAGGTTGTATCAGCAAAATGACCGCAACCTGAGACCGGTGTTTGATCAGCGCTTTGGCCATCTGCCGGACGATCAACGCGAACAGTTGTATTCGCTGTTGTTGGTTCAGGCATACCATGGCGGCATCGGGCGGCTGATGCAGTTGCTGGGTGACGATGAACCGGGTGCCGCCGCACAGCATTTTGCCGCCGATGCAGGGCGTTATAGCCCCGAAGACATCGCGTTGGGTCTGGTGTTTCACAATATGGGACGCATCAGCCTGGGGCTCGACTCTTTGTACTACCTGATCGATGTGCGCATTGCCACCGAGGCTGTATGTGCGGCCCAGCCAGGGGTGTGTGAACCGGTTACCGACGCCACTCAATCGACCAGTTCTGATCCCGGGCAAAGTGATTGACCGCCTGTATTGAGGGAAACCACTCGCTGAGCAGCACGTCTGCTGCCTTGTCGGGCTCGGCGTAAACCACCAGAAACAATCCGCCGGGCTCTTCAGGGTCCTCACTGAGCAGGCAGTAGCCGCGATAGTAATTGCCCTCGACGATTTCACCCAGGCAGTTGAGTTGCAGCGTCAGACCCATTTCAGCGTTGCCCGATTGCGAGTTTTTCCATGCGCTGGGCCAGATCGAAATCTTTGGCCGAGATGCCGCCAGCATCGTGGGTGGTTAGCTGCACTTTAACGGTGTTGTAAACATTGAACCATTCCGGGTGATGGTTGTTCTTTTCAGCGACGATGGCCGTCTGGGTCATAAAACCAAAAGCGGTTATAAAGTTGGAGAAGGTAAAGGTTTTGGTCAGCTTGTCGTCTTCCAACTGCCAGGGGAGCTCCAGATCTGTGTTCAGTGTCGCCAGCTCAGATTTGCATTCGACCGGGGTGTAGGCGTTTGTCATTGGGAATCCTTCTGATGACCAAGTGAACCTTCACCATAGCAAGGCCGCCTTCCACTGTGAAATGTCATCGCCCGGTGGTGGTTGCCTGCATCTGTCAGCCGGTCGCTACAATTGAGCAACCAATGAAAGGGAAAGTGACCCATGGACTGCCTGGTCCCGTAATGGACAGCAACACCTTGACTATGAAAATGGGGAATACGGCATGTTCGATACCTTAAAGGATTACAGCATTGTCTACTCATTTGACAGAACTGGTTATCAGCGTCATGCGCGTCAGTTCAGTGAGATAGACGATGCACTTCTGGCGAGTAAGCGGGTGCTGATTACCGGCGGTACCAGCGGCATTGGTGCCGCGCTGACACAGCGTTTGGTGGACACGGGTGCAGAGGTCTGGGTAACGGGTCGCGACAAAAACAAATTCGATGACTCCGGTCTGGCAGAGCGTGGCGTGAAGTTCATTGCGCTGGATATGACCCGTTTCGACCAGGTGTTGAGCCAGCCCTTGCCGGAACTTGACGCCCTGGTCTGCAACGCGGGCGGTATGCCCGACCAACTGTCGTTGGTAGAAGACCGGTACGATGTCATTTTTGCGTCTCAGGTAGTGGGGCACTATCTGCTGATTCGCCGCTGCATGGAGCAGTCGCTGCTGCCGCGAGGGGCGCCCATCCATCTGACCGCGAGCGGCGGTATGTATTTGCAAAAACTTGAACTCGGGGATCTGTGCTGGCAACAACATCGCTACGATAAGGTTAAATCCTACGCTAACGCCAAGCGCGCCCAGGTGATTCTGAATCAGGAACTGGCCCGGCAATACCCGCAGTATACTTTTTCAGCATCGCACCCTGGCTGGGTTGGAACGGACGCGCTGCGTGAGGCTCTGCCCGGGTTTTCCCGGAAAATGGGTGATCGTCTGCGCTCCAGTGAAGAAGGGGCTGATACGATGTACTGGTGTCTGGCCGAGGGCGGGCGTCTGCCGGCCGGCGAATTCTGGTTCGACCGGAAAGCGCGTAAAGTGTACCCCTTTTTCTGGACCCGGGAGTCGGCGCAGACCCGCCAATCGCTGCTGGATTTGTGTGAAGATGCCTGGCATCGGCACTACCCGGCCGGCGGTTAAAAAGCAGGTCAGCGCATGAGGATCGGGGCCGATCTGGTGTACACTAAGCGCCTGACCCCAAGGCTGACCGGAGTGTTGCCATGACTGCCCCGACCTCAAACCTCATTATCTTTGACACCACCCTGCGCGATGGCGAACAAAGCCCCGGCGCGTCGATGACGCGCGATGAAAAAGTGCGCATTGCCCGGGCGCTGGAGAAAATGCGGGTCGATGTGATTGAAGCCGGGTTTGCTGCAGCCTCCAAAGGGGACTTCGAAGCCATTAACGCCATTGCCCGCACGATTCGTGACAGCACCGTGTGCTCCCTGGCCCGGGCGCTGGACGCCGACATTGAAGCGGCCGCCGGCTCGCTCGAAGGGGCGGAACGGGCCCGCATTCATACCTTCATCGCCACCTCCCCGATCCACATGAAGTACAAGCTCAAGATGCAGCCGGATGCGGTGGTCGAACAGGCCGTGAGAGCGGTCACCAAGGCCCGCCAGTATACCGATGATGTTGAATTTTCCTGTGAAGACGCCGGGCGCAGCGAGCTCGATTTTTTGTGTCGCATCATCGAGCAGGCCATTGCCGCCGGTGCCACCACCATCAATATTCCCGACACCGTGGGCTATGCCGTGCCCGAGGCCTTTGGCCAGCTGATTCATGATCTGCTGAACCGGGTGCCCAATGCCGATCGGGCCGTGTTCTCGGTGCATTGCCACAACGACCTGGGCCTGGCCGTGGCCAATTCTCTGGCAGCCGTACTGCAGGGTGCTCGTCAGGTTGAATGCACCATCAACGGACTGGGCGAGCGTGCCGGTAATGCGGCGCTGGAAGAAATTGTCATGGCAGTGCGCACCCGTCAGGATCTGTTCCCGGTCGATACTAATATTGATGCCCGCCACATCGTACCGGCCTCCCGGCTGGTGTCATCGGTGACCGGCTTCCCGGTGCAGCCAAACAAGGCGATTGTCGGCGCCAATGCCTTTGCCCATGAGTCCGGCATCCACCAGGACGGTGTGCTCAAACACCGCGAAACCTACGAGATCATGTCGGCTGAAGACGTCGGCTGGCACGCTAACCGCATGGTGCTTGGCAAGCATTCCGGCCGCAATGCGTTCAAGACCCGGCTCATAGATTTGGGCTACGGATTCGAGTCGGATATCGAACTGGTCGATGCCTTCACCCGCTTCAAAACGCTGGCCGATAAGAAACACGATATTTTCGACGAAGATCTGCATGCGCTGATGTCTCAGGTGGAGCAGGACGGTGCCGTGCCCGACCGGATCCAGTTGAAGCATCTGGTTAGTCACAGCGTCATGGGTGAATCGCCGCTGGCCACGGTGGTACTGGATATTGAGGGTCAGTCGCATGAAGCCACAGCAGCGGGGGATGGTCCGGTGGATGCCAGTTTCAAGGCCATCGACAACCTGGTGCATTCCGGCACCCATTTGCAGCTTTATTCAGTCAATGCCATTACCGCCGGTACCGAAGCACAGGGCGAGGTCTCGGTGCGGCTGGAAAAAGCCGGACGCATTGTGAACGGGGCCGGCAGTGATACCGACATCGTGGTGGCATCGGCCAAGGCGTATATTAAGGCGCTGAATCTGATTCTCAGCGCGCCAGCCAAACCTCACCCGCAAATTACCGTATGACAAAGTTTACCCCCTTAACCGAACCCAATCGTCGCCATTACCTGGAGGCGATGGGTATCGACAGCTGGTACCCCCGGGTGCGGTTACCGGCGGCTCCACCGCCGCTAGTCTTTGATCTGGACGATACTGATTACGCGGCATCGCCCACGGTTGAGACTGATACGGCCAGAGCGCCTGTGAGCCCGGAGCCAGCTTCCGCGCGAACCGCAGCACCCGGTCAACCGAATGACGCACCGGTCGGGCAGAAACCGGAGGCTGCAGGAGCACCCGGCGAGCCAGCAGCCGAGTCTGTAGGGCCCCAGGTGGTGCGCAGTAAAGCAGCTCCGGTGCCCCGTTTTGCGTTGTCGTTGAGCGTGGTAGGGGAGTTTTTAATTGCCGATTCCCTGGCCCGGGGCCTGAGTCAGCCGACAGAGACGGGCCAGCAACTCTTGCTGAATATACTGGCAACACTGGGCGTTAGCGCAGCCGATGTGCGTACCCACCACGTAGTACAATGGCCCTTGTTTACCAACCGCAAAGTGGACCAGGGGCTTGATCAGGCCCGGCTCTATGTGGACGAAAAACTCGACCAGTTTATCCGTCAGTTTCAACCGACGACAATGCTGTCTTTTGGCGCTGTGATGCCGCGACTTCAAGGCTGGCAACAGCCAAATGGCGATTACGGCGACCTGCCGTGGGTTGGGTTGCCCTCCCTCTATCAAATGTTGAATGAGCCGATGAAAAAAGCCATTTGCTGGCATCGGCTGAAGCCCCTGATCCAGCCCGCCGACCGAAATGCATGATGCACCTGACCCCGGCTGACTCCCGGATGCTCGATCGGGTGCGGCGCATCGATTTAAGCGCCGGGCTCCACCCCTGGCCTGAGACGGCTCTGGTGCGTGCCCTGCAGGCCGGGGAGCTGCAATTGGCAACGGTCGGAAACGAAACGCTTGGTTTTCTGGTCAGTCAGGCTGTGCTGGATGAAACGACGCTGATGCATCTGGCCGTTGCGGGTGAACACCAGCGCCAGGGGTGGGGTTGGCAAATGATGCAGGGCTGGGTGGAGCAACAACGCAGGGCCGGGCAACAACGACTGTTGCTGGAAGTGCGTACTACCAATCAGGCGGCTATTTCCCTGTATCGGTCTCTGGGTTTTGACACGGTTGGCCAACGTCGTGGTTACTATGTCTCGCCTGACGACGTTGAAGACGCGCTGGTAATGGCCTTGACCCTAAGTCCGACAGGCAGCGACCCGAACGGTGTCGGTGCCTGAATCACGGGTGCCGATTCTTCCGGTTTTGCAGACGGTTCATCGAACCGGTGTATTCGCCGCCTGGGTAAGCAGTACATTCAGTTCCTGAATGGGCATGGGTTTGGCGTAGTAATATCCCTGCATGATGTTACAGCCATGTGCCCGCAAAAAATCGGACTGTTCCCGGGTTTCCACTCCCTCTGCCACAACGTTCAGCGACAGTGTTTTCGCCATCGCCAGAATAGCCTGGGTGATGACGGCATCGTTCTGGTCACCCGGCAGATCCATGATAAAACTCCGGTCAATTTTCAGCTCTTTCAACGGCAATAGTTTCAACCGGGACAGCGATGAATAGCCGGTGCCGAAGTCGTCGATGGAAAAATCCACACCGCGTTGACGCCAGCTCTGCATGGCACTGAGGGTGCGATCCAGGTTTTCCATGGTGGCGGTTTCGGTGATTTCGAACATCACCTTGGGCAAGGTGTTCGAGCGTTGGTCAATCAGGTGGCGTAACAGGGTCATGGTGTTGGTATCGAGTAACGTCAGGTGCGACAGATTGATGGACAGAGACGGCAAGGCGTCCCGGCCCAACCCGGCCTGTTTGAGTTCGGCCAATGCTTTTTCAACCACACATTTCGTTACCCGGTGGATCATGCCCTCGCGTTCTGCCAGAGCAATAAACTGATCGGGCGGTACCCAGCCACGGTCGGGATGGTGCCAGCGTACCAGCACTTCCGCACCCACCCACTGCGTCGTTGATACCGACCATTGCGGTTGATAGACCAGCGTAAACGCCTCTCGCTCCACCGCATCCCGCAAATCTTTTGCCAGGGACAAGCGTTCCAGCAAAGTGCGTTTCAGTTCTTCATGGTAAAACGAATGCCGGTCCCGGCCCTGATGTTTCGCCCGCGACAGTGCCATATCGGCCTGACGCATCATGTCCCTGTCAGTGCGGGCGTCTTTGGGGAACTCGCAGGAACCAGCGCTGAGGGTCTGGCTGAGCATCAGGTCGTTGTTGTGGCTGCGCATCACCCGGTTTTGTAACCAGTCGAGGCGCTCCCGGGTCTCTTGAATGCTGAGCCCGGAGGGCGACAGCAGGCCGAATTCGTCGCCCCCGATGTGGGCGATATACCAGTCTTTATTCAGCAGACGTCGCAGTTGCCGGCCGACCAGGATCAGCAGTTCGTCGCCCCGGCTATGGCCTTGCTCATCATTGAGATCGGTGAAGTGGTCGATGTCCATCAACGTGACGGTGAACCGTTGGTCGCGAGCCAGTCCGGTTTTGCAGCGTAGCGTTAGCTCTCGGGTAAAGGCCAGGCGGTTGGGCAGGCCAGTCAGGCTGTCTTCCAGCACAGCAACCTCAATGCGATGCAGGGTGCGGTGCATCAGCGCATACAGCAACAATGCCGTTGCCAGCACGAATAGGGCACCCTTCAGGGTCTGCGTCCGGTTAAGCAATTGCGAATCACTGAACAGTGCTTCGGCGGCCCGGTCGGAAAAGGCAATCCAGAGTAAGGCGATGACCAGGTAGGTCAGAGCGATGCGCCCGGCGGGTCGGGTAAAGCGATGTCGCATGAAGCCAGAAATCCTTACACAAGAGCCGACGTTAGACAGCCCTCAGGCTGTCACAACCGAACCGCTGAAACCAAGCATTTACAGAGTGTAGCGGATGGTTCGGCTGTCGTCTTGCTAACTCAAGATTCGGAGTTCGCTGAGGCAGCAAGCACCGGCTGCCGGGGGGTGTTCCTGTGGGCTAGTCCGCGCGTTCCATCTGCAGGCTGGTGACCTGGGCCAGATGGGTCAGGAAGAGGGTTTCGGTACCGCTGCGGAAATGGTCTGCGCTGCTGTGGCCAAGCGCCAGTACGCCGATTATCTCCCCACCCCGGGTCAGGGGCGCCAGGGCAATGGAGCCCACTTCGGTTCCGGCAAACAGCAGTTGCGTCAGAGACGGCTCCAGCGCACCGCACACGGCTTTGCCCTGGTCGACCACGGCGGGAAAGGCCTCGGCTATTTGTGCTTTGGAGGTTTGCAGCCAGCCGTCGCCGTCGCCTGGTGTGCGATCAAACAGAATGACGGTGGTCTCATGCACGTCAAAGTCTCGCTGCAGGCCTCGTTGCAGGCGTTCCAGTAAGGCATTCAACTCGGTTTCGGGCAGCAACTCCAGTATCAGTCGCTGCAGTTTCAGAAACAGGCGATCATTGCGTTGGGCTACCTGAATAAACTGATTCAAACGGTCGATCAGTTGTAGGTTTTCCTGACGTAATATCTGGTTTTGGCGTTCGATCAGTGAGATGGCATCGCCGCTGTCGTGACGCAGATGCAACTTTTTCAGAAGATTGGGGTGATCTTCAAAAAAGTGGGGGTGGCGGCGCAGGTAGGTTACGATTGCCTCCAGATCCAGCGTGTCGGTATTCACCGATTCAATCACCCGATCACTCCTTCGTATACGGTTTCAACCGGCCCGGTCATCAGCACATTGCCTTCACCGGACCATTCAATCAAGAGCGTACCACCGGGCACGGTGATGCGTACATGGTCTTTAAACCATTGATTGATCACTCCGGCTACCATGGCGGCGCAGGCGCCGGTACCACACGCCAGCGTTTCGCCAACGCCACGTTCAAATACCCGCAACCGGGCGTTGTGCAAGTCGATCACCTGCAGAAAGCCGACGTTCACCCGTTGTGGAAAGCGCGGATGGCTTTCCAGTTCCGGCCCCAGCGTTTCGATCGGCGCGGTGTCTACGTTGTCGACCCGAATGACGCAATGCGGGTTACCCATGTTGACCGCTGCCAGGCTGATCCCGGTGCCATCGGCCAGAGTAACCGTGTATTGATTGGCCCGGCTGTCGGCCTCAAACGGGATACGGTCGGGGGTCAGGCGGGGCCGGCCCATGTCGACCGTCACCTGGCCATCAGGGTGTAAAATCAGTTCGAGGTCGCCACCGGCGGTTTCAACACGGATGAGATCGGCGTGAATTAGCTGGTGATCGACGACAAAACGCGCGAAACACCGGGCACCGTTGCCACAGTTTTCCACTTCACTGCCATCGGCATTGAAAATACGGTAGCGAAAATCACGATCCGGTCGGGTAGGAGGTTCGACCAGCAGCAGTTGATCAAAGCCAATGCCCGTGTTCCGGTCGGCCCACCGTTCGACGTCCGCTGCGTTGAATTCAACGGACTGGGTGACACCGTCTATGACCATAAAGTCATTGCCGAGACCGTGCATTTTGGTGAATTTCAGCCGCATATAACCTCAGCTTAACCGCGATTCGAGTTGCAATTGATCTTGTAGTGTTTCGCGTTTGCGCACCAGCTGCGCCTTGCTGCCCTGCACCATGATTTCGGCAGCCCGGTTGCGGGTGTTGTAGTTTGAGGCCATCACCATACCGTAAGCACCCGCCGACATAACCGACAGCACATCGCCCGGCGCCAGTGTCATACGCCGGTCTTTGGCCAGAAAATCGCCAGTTTCGCAAATGGGCCCAACCAGGTCCCAGCGTGCGTCCGTCCCCTGGCGGGATTCAACGACTGGCTTAACATCCATCCAGGCCTGATATAGCGCCGGGCGAATCTGATCGTTCATGCCAGCATCGAGAATGGCAAAGGCATGATCACCGTTGTATTTCAGATATTCAACCCGTGTCAGTAACACACCAGCATTGGCGACAATGCTGCGACCGGGCTCCAGTATCAGCGACAGCGACCGGTCGGCCAGCGTCTCGACAATAGAGCGCACATGAGCGGCAACATCCGGTTCAACGTCATCGGTTTGATATTTCACGCCCAGTCCGCCACCCAGGTCCAGATGCTTTACCTGAATGCCAAGCGTGGCCAATTCATCAATTAGCCCCAACAAACGGTTCAGTGCATCGGCGAATGGCGCGGTATTCAGAATCTGCGAGCCGATGTGGCAGTCGACTCCGACGACTTCGATGTTGGGTAACTGTTGCGCATGCTGGTACACCGGTATCGCCTGATCGATGGCGACACCAAACTTGTTCTGTTTTAACCCCGTGGAAATGTAGGGGTGGGTCTGGGCATCGACATCCGGGTTCACCCGCAGTGATATCCGGGCTGCTTTGTTCATTTCGCCCGCAACCTGGTTCAGCCGTTCCAGTTCTGCTTCGGATTCAATGTTGAAGCAATGTATGCCTACTTCCAGCGCTCGGCGCATTTCGTGACTCTGCTTGGCAACACCGGAAAAGACGACTTTGGCCGGGTCTCCGCCCGCGGCCAGAACCCGTTCCAGTTCACCAATACTGACAATATCGAAACCGGCGCCACAGCGGGCCAATGCATCGAGCACAGCCAGGTTGGAATTGGCTTTCACCGCATAACAAATCAGCCCGGGGTGATCGCCTAAACCGTCCAAGTATTGCTTGAACTGGGATTCAATGGCGGTACGGGAGTAGACATACAACGGCGTTCCATGTTGCTCGGCCAGCTGCAGGAGTGGCACGTCCTCGACGGTCAGTTGACCCTGCTGATAGGTGAAAGCGGAACTGGGTACGGTCGGTGAGGCTGGCTGAGTCATAGTAGCGGGTCAGTATCCATTGTCGGTAGTCAGTGCGGCCCGGGCATCGTCGGCTGGGAGGTACAGGTCACCCTTTTGCCCGCAGGCGGCAATCAGCACCGTGGTGCTGAACATGAGAATGAGCAGTAGGTGTGTCCGGTGCATCATGCGGGTAACTGGCGTAGTGGCTGTAAAGCAGGAGTATACGCGAGCGTTCGGGCCGCGCCCACCCTGAGAGCCTGTCGGACATAGGGCATCGGATTTAGGTGGATCGTCCCGCTACCACAGCCGATTCATCCTCAGTCCGACAGGCTCCTAACGATGCGGATGGGAATTCGGGTTTGAGCGGCCTCATGGACGCCCGGTTCAGGGCAATCCCTTCCAGGCCCCTGCCAGGGTATACTGCGCGGCACTGATAGGTTAAGGAGCACAATGAGCGATGGTTAAGGCAAGACGAACGCGACCGAACCAACCAATCCGCTGTCTGGGCGCCATGCTGACGATGCTGGCATCGGGCACTGTGCTGGCTGAAGAGCTGAAACTGTACAATCTTGCGGTTGGGGCTTCGGTGGGCTCTGCCCTGGTGGTGAACCTGGTGAACGCCAGCCAGGCAGGGCTGGATCTGGGTTGGGATGACGGCAAGGAGCGCGCCCGGCTGTTGCTGAACTGGGCACTGCCGGTAGAGCGCACCTATGGTCCGTTGCAGGTAACGACCGGGCTGGAGCTGGCGCTCGGCTCGAGTACCTACGCCGACCAAGAGCAGCCGATGGCCAATCTGACACCCCTGTTCGACTGGACGCTGCCAGCCGGGCCCGGGCATGCGGTGCTTGAAACCGGGCTGGGTGCTGCCTACCTAAGTTCAACGTCATTGGGGCCCGACCAATACAGTACGTACTGGCATTTCAGTCAGATATTGGGGGTAGGGTATGTCTATCGAAACTGGCAACTGGGCTGGCGTTATCAGCACATTTCAAACGGGAGTATTGAAAAGCCTAATAATGGTCAGAACTTTCACGGCCTGGTGTTGAAATACCATTATTGAGGCCGGGGGCCACTAGTTCGAGGCGCTGGAATCTTGCCAGGAGCGGCCATTCAGACGTTCGTAGATGATTTTCATGCGTTCGCGGTCGGCGGTGAAGTCCTCGCGGGCTTCTGTCTTGCGCGCCTCTACTTCGTCGATTTCGGCCTGGTATTCAGCGATTTCAGCCTCGATCTCAGCCATTTGCGTCAGCAGTTCGGCATCAACCGCCTGGCCTGCCCGCTCCTGATTGGCGGCTTGGGATTGCAGGGTATTGAACTCGGAACGCAAGGTATCGATGCGATTGTTCTTCAGTCGAATCTCCATATCCAGGCGGCTTAACCAGATGCCCATGGCCCGCTCAACATCACCCGGGCTGCGATACAGCTTAACCAGTTCCGCATCGCGCACCCGTTCCTCTTGCACCCGTTGCTCTTCAGCCCGGCGATTGCGTATTGCTTCTTCGCTCAGTTGCGGCGCGACTTCCTGCAGTACAACGCCTTTGTCGTCAATAATTTCATAGCCATTTTTGACAAAATCAGGAGGGATGATGCTGTTAATTACGACCTGACCGTCGGCATCTTTGTAACGAAAGAACTGGCGTGCCTCGGCAACCAGCGGGATCAGGCTCAGCGTCAGCAACAGGGCGATCAGTCGATTGGACATAGGGTACTGACTCGTGTGTATTCAGATCATCGGCGGCCACCAGGCCGGTGCAGTCCTGACAGCGGATATCGTTAACCTCGCTGCCTAACTTTTAATCCATTGTGCCTAGAAGTTCCGGCGTTGTCATCGGCCAGGAAAAGCACCGAATCCGATATCCTGCGAAATATAGTTCACCCTGAATCAACCCACGCCGTAACGTGCCCGGTAGTCTTCAACAGCTGCCAGATGCCTGGCGAAGTCAGGCTGGGTGGCGACATACTCAATAACCTGGCTAAAGGTGATGACCGGAATGATGGGTAATCCAAACTCCGCTTCCAGTGCCTGAATGGCCGAGCGCTCTTCGCCGGGGGACTTTTCCTGGCGATCCATTGCAACCACCGCACCAGCCAATTGTGCTTCAGGGAACTGTTGCATCAACGCCTGAACTTCGCGTATCGCAGTACCGGCTGTAATGACGTCGTCAACGATCACGATGCGGCCCTGCAGTGGTGCCCCGACGATCTGGCCGCCCTCACCATGATCTTTTGCTTCTTTGCGGTTGAAAGCATAGGGAACGTTGCGCCCATGATCGCGCTGCAAAGCTACGACAGTGGTGGTTGCCAGGGGAATGCCTTTATAAGCGGGGCCAAACACCAGGTCGAAATCGAGCTCCGAACTGACCAGTGCCCGGGCGTAGACCTGGCCCAGCCGACTCAGTGCTTCGCCGGTCTGGAATTGTCCGGCGTTGAAGAAATAGGGGCTGACACGACCCGATTTCAGGGTGAATTCACCAAAGGTCAGGGCACCAGCATTGATGGCGAAACGGATGAAATCCTGCTGCCATTGCGGTGTTGAGGCTGTACTTCCGGTCGAAAATGGTCTATCCATGGTATTAGGCCCTTGTGTCGGCTGATCACGATTGAGGCCCAATCGGACCTGCGAGAGAGATTTTCGGAATCTCACTGGGCGCGGCAGTATAGCGGAAAGGCGGATTCGATTAAAAAGCAGAATGACAGAACGCACAAAAAATAAAAAAAGACTGACCCCGGGGCATCGGGTAGCGCTCGATACCGATTAGAGACGGCGGTTTTGCCTCCCCCCGCCCAGGATTCAGGGTAAAAGAGGGGTAAAAGCCGGAAAAACCTTTAAAATCAGTGACGCGATCGCCGTTCAAAGCCGTGACAGTGCGGGTTTGCGCCGATATGATACGCGCGCTTGTTGACTGGATAGACAGGATGAAAGTCGTCACCCTAAATGTAAATGGCCTGGTAAACGCCGCTCAGCGCGGTTTTTTCGAATGGCTGGAGAAACTGGACGCGGACGTGGTGTGTGTTCAGGAGGTTCGTGCCAAGGAATATCAGTTGCCCGAAGCGTTTCTGGACGTACCGGGCTACCATGCCTTTTTCTTCGATGCCGAAGAAGACGGTTACTCTGGCACGGCGATATACAGCCGGGTTATGCCCAAAGCCATCATTCGCGGGCTGGGTTCGCTGCAATGGGACCTGGAAGGCCGTTTTATACAGGCCGATTTCAATAACGTGAGTATCGCGTCCATTGCCGTGCCCTATGCTCAGACCGAAGATGAGATTGAGCATAAGCTGGCTTTCCTGGAAGTGTTGCAGCAGCACATGAAGAAAACCCGGCGCAAGCGTCGCGAGTTTATCTTTGCGGGCAGCTATCAGATTGCACATCGCTCGATTGATCTGGGCAACTGGGAAACCCATCAGCGGGAATCGGGCTTTTTACCCGAAGAACGCGCCTGGATGGATCAGGTAACCGGTCCCATCGGCTTTGTCGATGCGTTCCGCCTGATGAACCGCAAGGACCGCCAGCACACCTGGTGGCCTTTCGACGAAGCCCAGGCCAACGGCATGCGGCTCGATTACCAGATGATCACCCCGAACATTGCCGACTATGTTCTCGACGTCGGCATTGTGCGCGAGCCGCGTATTTCGCCGCACCTGCCAGTAGTAATCGAGTACGACATCGATTTCTAGACCAAGGCTCGGTTTGGCGGCATTGGTCCGCATCGGATACTGGGTGTGCCCTTGTGGGGTCGGCGTAGATCCGTCCATGGAGCCTAGTCCGCAGGATATGACCCCCCTCCATGGGATTCACCCTTCGGGCTCGCTGCGCTCATGCTAAAACGCTCCAGGCGTTTTAGTCCCTGCTGCGGACTACCCCACAAGGGCACACCCAGCACCCGCCGCTTGCCTCCTCAACGACCTCCAATATCGATATTGAGAGCTATTAAGGTCGTGGCTCCCGAGCTTTTTTGCTGGATCCAATGAAGCCTGAGACCAGTGCTGGCTACCGGGTGGACCTGACCGGGGAAGTCTGAGGCATGGATGCCGAAGTCTAGGCCCCATGGACGGGTTTATGCCGGCCCCGGTCAGGTCTACCCGGTGGTCAGCACTGCTTTGTGGCTAATCAATATATTGGGCCACTAAACCCGCATTAATTTTTCCAGTTGCCGGCAATTGAGCGCTTCGATCAGATCGGTGCGCTCCAGAGTCGGGCGGCCGTTCAGGTCGGCGAGGGTGCGGGCTACCTTGAGTACGCGGTGGTAGGCGCGGGCGCTGAGTCCGAGTTTGTCGAGTGCTGAATCCAGCAGGGTTTGTTCGGCCTGGCCCAACTGGCAGGCTTGCTCCAACTGTTTTCCCGATAGCTCCGCATTGGCGCAGCCCTGGCGGTCCAGTTGTCGGGTCCAGGCTTGTTCTACCCGGGCCCGGACGTCGGCGCTGGATTCCTCTTCGGTATCGCGGGTCAGCAGTGCTTTGGGTAGGGCCGGGACTTCGATGTGCAGGTCGATGCGATCCAAAAAGGGGCCAGACAGGCGCGCCAGATAGCGTTGCATTTGTTCGCGGGTGTAGCGTTGTGAACGCGGGTCATCCGGGCTGTAACCGCCCGGGGTTGGGTTCATGGCTGCCACCAGCTGGAAACGGGCCGGGAAGCTGGTTTGGCGGGCGGCGCGGGCTATGTGAACCTCGCCGCTTTCCATGGGTTCTCGCAGTACATCAAGCACAGTACGGGGGAATTCGGCCAGCTCATCCAGAAACAATACGCCCCGGTGTGCCAGGGTGACTTCCCCGGGCCGTGGAATCGAACCGCCGCCGATCAGCGCGACGCCTGAGGCGGTGTGGTGCGGTGAGCGGAATGGACGCTGGCCCCAGTTGAGCGGCATGCCGCAGATGCTTTGTACGCTGGCGACTTCCAGTGCCTCGCGTTCACGCAAGGCTGGCAGCAGCCCGGGCAGGCGGGATGCGAGCAGGGTTTTGCCTGTACCCGGTGGTCCAAAAAAAAGTAGATTATGCCGTCCTGCTGCGGCGATTTCGAGCGCCCGTTTGGCACTGTGCTGGCCTTTGACATCGGCCAGGTCGGGCTGCGGCAATTGATCAGTAGCGGGTTCATAGTGGGCTTGAGGTAGGGTGTTCTGACCGCTGAAATGGCTGGTGACCTGCAGTAAGTGTTCGCCATAACGCACTTCGCTGTCGCTGGCGAGTGCAGCTTCGGCGGCGTTGTCTTTACTGGTGACCAGGCTGCGTCCTGCGTTGGTGCAGGCGATGGCGGCGGGCAGGGCACCGGGTCCGGGTCTCAGGTCGCCGGACAGCGCCAGTTCTCCCAGAAATTCGAACGCTTCGATCTTGTCGGCCGGGAGCTGGTTGCTGGCGACCAGAATGCCCAGGGCGATGGCAAGATCGAACTGGGCACCTTGCTTGGGCAGATCGGCCGGTGCCATGTTCACCGTAATGCGCCGGTCCGGGAAGTCGAACTGGCTGTTGATGATGGCAGAGCGGACCCGGTCGCGGGCTTCCTTGACCGCCGTTTCCGGCAGGCCAACCATGTTGAAGGCCGGTAGGCCGTTCGACAGATGGACCTCAATGGTGACCAGCGGGGCGTCCATCCCGACGCGGGCCCGGCTGTATAATACGGCAAGTGTCATTGTCATCCCTGGTCTTGTGCAGGTTGGTGGTAGGGTAGTGTTCGCTGTGCTGAACGCTACGTCAGCCCGAGCGGAGGAGCAAGTCAGGGTGCCTGGCTCTGTGATCGAGTCGACCTTCATTGGTATGATGACGGCTGTTTTTATAAGACCGGGTTATCCACCCTCTGATGTAAAGGAATCTCTGTGACGAAACCAATTAAATGGGGGCTGATGGCCGCCGTAGCGGGTACCTTGCTGGTGCTGATCATTGTCTGGGGGGTACAACGGTACCAGGATCGGCTGGAACGTGAGATTTATGCTCCTGAGCGATTGCAGCTTGGGTTGATGGCGGTGCAGGCGGGTGAGCGCTCGCTCCAGGCAGTCGATCTGGTTGCTGCGACATTGCGAGAACAGGAACAGCGTCGCATCCGGCAGTTGCTGGCGCGGGATTTGTCGTTAACGCCACACCCCGATCCGGATCAGGCCGTGGCGTTGTTGACGCCGGGCGCTGTATCTCTGGTGGCTACAGAAGAGGGTTTGCTGGCAGCGCTGACGCGGCGGTTGGTTGCCCTGCCAGAGGAAGACTGGCAGCGCACGATTATCGCTGCCGATCACTGGGAGGTGGCTGTCGGGGATTCCTGTCTGACGTTACGCAATGGCGGTACGACCGACGTCGACTGGCGCTGGACGTCGATCAGTCGCTGCGAAACTGACTGATCCGTTCCGATTCCCGGATATCGATGGCCGGGCCCAGTGCGCAGAATAAGGTGGCACCTTGCAGATCCATGGCCGAGGCCTCGGGCCAGGTGTTGAAATCGGTATGTACCCAGTGCTGGTCGGGTCTGGCTTTGAGTTTGAGGCTTGCGCGTTAACAGCCAGAGCGGGTCAAAACGGTCGGGCGTCGTTCATGCGAAACTCTCTTCGTAGTCGGTTCCCGGTTGTCTCAGCTTATGCACATTAAAGGTTTCGGCGGGCGTCGGTTCGGCCAGGTAGAACCCCTGGAAAAAGTCCACTCCCATGCCCATCAGTATGGACAGCGTTGCCTGGTCATGCACGTGTTCGGCCACGGCGCGAATATGCAGGTCCTGGCACAGTTGCACCACCCGTCTGACCAGAATGCGGTTGACCTCACTGTCGACCAGATGCCGGATCAGGCTGCCGTCGAGTTTGATCCAGTCTGGCTTTAACCGCATCACCCGTTCCAGGTTTGAATAGGCGCTGCCGAAATCGTCAATGGCCAGCTTGCAACCCAGGCGTCGCAGTTCGTGCAGGATGTAGGTGAAGCGGTCGAAATTGCGCAGACTGTCCGATTCTACGATTTCCAAGGTGACTCGCTCAGCGTCAACGCCGCCTTTAAGCCAGTATTTCAGCCGGTCGATCAGGGCTTCGTTGGCCAGGTCGCGGGCGGTGAAATTCAGCGTGAAGCCAACCTTGTGCGGCTTCATCAGGCGGAAGGTCTCGTCGATCATCACCATCGACAGGCGCGGGTAGAGCTGAGTCGGTTTAACCAGATCGAGAAAGCTGGCCGGGCTGTAAACCACACCGTCGTGACGCACCCGCATCAGGGCTTCAACGTGGTGCACCTGCCCCTGGCGATCAAATAACGGCTGAACGTAGGGTAGAATGTCGCCGCTGCCGAGCGCGGTGCGGATCCGGCTTAACCAGTTCAGGCCGTCCCGTTTGCCCCGGTCGGTTCCCGGCAGATCAATCGCCCGGGCGATGGGTAACTGGTGCCGGTAGGCATGACGACGCGCTTCGGAAGCTTTGATCAGCAGGTCTTCAGTGCTGTGAGTCATGTCTGGCGGCAATTCGGATCGGTGCGCGGTACCGGCGGTCAGCAGAATGGGCAAGACGTTTTGCACCACCTTGTCGCTGAACAGGTCCGACTGATTCTGCATGCGTTCGGTGAGCTGAGCCATACCCTTATAGAAGCTGTTCATCGGGCAGGCATCGGGGGCGACAACAAGAAATTCGTTAGGCGAACCGCGAAACACCAGGGCGGTGGTGGGCAGCAATTCGGTGATGTCGGTTTGTATGGAAGCACTGAGACTGCGCAGAAGCTGGTCGCCAACGCTGTAACCATAAAGGTTGTTGATCTGACGCAGATTGTTGATTTTTAGGCTGCAGATCTGAACGATGGGCCAGGGGTCGTCATCGCGCAGGCATTGCAGTAGCGCAACGCGGTTGGCAAGCCCGGTGAGGCTGTCGGTTTCAAGCTTGCGCAGCAGTTCCTGAGTGGTACGGCGAATATCGTCTTCCAGGTTTCGGTTGACCTGATCGAGGTCTTCGACTGAGGCTTGTATCAACCGGAACAGCGGTGCCAGGGCATGTCGTTCCAACACCGGCATGGGCCTCTCGGCCGCCGGATCCTCGGCGATGGCTACTGTTACCAGGCTGTGTTGCAACAACTGGGTGCGCCCTTTCTGATGCATCAGTTCGCCATAACAAAAAACCCCGCTAAGCGGGGCCATGGTCTGAAACGGCTGGAGCTCTCGTTCCGTCTCCTCGCGGTCGAAGCGCTGTCTGGAGGCGCAGTTGAAACTCAAGATCAGTTCGGGACGACGCTGGTGCAGTGATTCAGCACCGCGGTTGACCTGCTCCAGCGTCATTGACGGGTGGCTGTAGGCAAAGCGAACCCGGTCGCCTTCCAGTAACGGTGTGCTCATGATCAGACCGCCGTCGTCCAGCCGTCGTAACGGGACGCTCAGGGTGTGCTGTTTATCGTTAACGCGCATCAGCGGAAAGTTTTCATAGCGCACCTCGTCGGGTTGCGCCCCGCTGGTCAGCCGGTCATCGGCGAACGTCTCAGTCAGGTAGCGTGCATAGAGCGCCTGTGCCGATTGCTGGTCGAGTTCATACAGGGTGTTGCCGACGGCTTTGGTAACGCTCCAGGTGGGCCCGATCAGGTGCCATTCCGAATAAGATTGGGTGACCACGTCCAGGGTTTCATTGCTCAGGGTGATGGTCAGGGCGTGGTGATCCAGAAACTGACCGTCGGCATAGAGCCAGCCCTCGCCTTCATTAACACTGCAACCGCCGATGAGTGCCAGATTTGGGTAATGGCGGTTGACCCAGTGGGTGAGGGCTGGCACGTCACCGTGCTGCGCGCCCAGAAAAGTGAGTGCCAGTCGGCTGTCGGCCCGGCACACCGGATCAAACAGGCGTTCACCCAGTTCCCGGTCGTCACCCTCCCAGCGCAGATAGTTCAGGCGCAGGTCGGTTCGCTCGAACGTCATAAATTGCAGCAGCAGGGTGTTTTCGCTGATTTCGCCCTGGTGAATTATCTGCGGGCCGTAAGCACCCGCGACCGTCGCCATGGGCCAGAGCGCCTCGACCCAGGGCATTAGATTGACCAGCTGGTCCGGTTGTGCACTTGAAAAAGCCAGAATTAACAGGCGAGCGTCATCCTCAATCGTTTTCTGA
The DNA here is from genome assembly GCF_040881935.1 of Saccharospirillum sp. Classification (NCBI taxonomy): domain Bacteria; kingdom Pseudomonadati; phylum Pseudomonadota; class Gammaproteobacteria; order Oceanospirillales; family Saccharospirillaceae; genus Saccharospirillum; species Saccharospirillum sp. Next base: position 34,216 of record NZ_JBBECH010000068.1, read on the forward strand.
AGCGCAGCCAATTGATCAAGGCCGTCGTCAGTGTCGATGCGAATTAAGAGGGTGTGAATGCTCACTGCCATATTTTGGGCAAGTTTGTGATTGAGTTTTTGCAGTTTAGGGTAAAGCAGCGTTTGAAGGAAACCCCGTTACTTGAAAATGAATTGCAATTGGTAATTTAAGGAGGTTATTTGACTGTAGAGACCTGGCCGGTAACCATAACCACCTGAATATATTCCCGCTGCCGACTCCAGAGTATTGACCTGATGCGACAAAGCCCGGCTCCCTCCCCGCCTGAACCGGATATCGAAACCGTGGTCCGGGATAGCCTCGCGAGCGAAGATGGTTTGAAATCTCCCTGGTGGGTTTATCTGGTGCAGTGTGCTGATGGTACCTTTTACACAGGCATCACCACGAATCCGCAGCGTCGGCTGCGCCAACACAATGGTGAATTGGTGGGTGGAGCACGCTATACCCGACCACGTCGCCCAGTGATTCTGGTCTATACGGAGGCGTGCTGTGATCGAAGCCAGGCAGGTCAGCGTGAGGCCGCTATCCGCAGACTTAGCCGGTCTCGTAAGCTGGCGCTAACTGCACCTTGAGTCGTACTGCCAGGTGCTTTAGCCGTCACTGTCATCAGGCTGACATCAAAGTGGATAACGCTGCTGGCAGTGGTGGGGTTCTTGCCTACACTCAGTTGATCGGGCTATCCGCCTGAAAACTCGTTACGAGCCTGAACGATTGGGGTCGTCACTGTCTCTGTTGTCACCGTCCGGAGTCATTCACCCCTGGTACGCTGAGAGTCAGATTGCAGCACCGCAATAGTGCCCCCGGAAAGGGTCTGCACTGTCTTAGAACCTTGTGACCAGGCAGTAATATTCGGGTTTCGGTTTGTCACAGAACGGGTTAAAGTGAAAATTCAGGGTTGACCAAAAGGTCAGGTCCTGCCAAAAAAAAGAATGTAAGGAGACTCACATATGAAAACGCTAATACCAGCCTCGCTAGGCTTGGCGGTCGTCCTCCTGAGTGGCTGTGCCATGATGGGTCCGAGCTATGAGCCGGATACCGACTATCAACTGACCATTTTGCACACCAACGATCATCACGGTCGCTTCTGGCGCAACAGTGACGGTGAATACGGTATGTCAGCCCGTAAAACTCTGATCGATGCCATCCGCGCGGAAGTGGAAGCGGAAGGCGGCGAAGTCTTGCTGCTGTCTGGCGGTGACATCAACACCGGCGTGCCTGAGTCGGACTTGCAGAATGCCGAACCAGATTTTAAAGGCATGGCGATGCTTGAGTACGACGCCATGGCCGTGGGTAACCACGAATTCGATAACCCGCGTGATGTGCTGATGCAGCAGGCAGACTGGGCGGGCTTCCCGTTTCTGTCAGCCAACATCGTCTATAAAGACGGCGGCGACACCTTGTTTGAGCCCTATGAAATGTTCAATGTTCAGGGCAACCGTGTAGCCATTGTCGGCTTCACCACGGAAGACACAGTCCGTATCGGCAACCCCGAGTACATCGGTGATCTCGATTTTCTGAGCCCGTCCGAGGTAGGTCGTGACCTGATTCCTGAACTGGACGAAAAATCCGAACTGATCATCGCTGTTACGCACATGGGGCACTACGCCAATGGCAACTACGGTGGCAATGCTCCGGGTGATGTAACACTGGCCCGCAATGTAGATGGCATCGATGTCATTGTCGGTGGTCACAGCCAGAATCCGCTGTTCGAGCCGGATGTTGTGAATAACACCCTGATTCTTCAGGCACATGAGTGGGGCAAGTATGTCGGCCGTCTGGATCTGACCATTCGCAATGGCGAAATCGCCCACTACGAATACGATCTGATCCCGGTCAACCTGAAAGAAGACGACCAGCTGTTGCGTCCGGAAATTGCTCAGAACCTGGAGATGCTGGCGATGCTGGCTCCATACCAGCAAGCGGGTAGCGCGGCGCTTGACACCATTATCGGTTCTGCCGACGGCGATTTCATTGGCGATCGCAGTGTCGTGCGCAATGAACCTACCAATCTGGGTGTACTGGTCGCGCGGGCTCAGCGGGTGAAAACCCAGGCTGACATTGCCATCATGAACTCTGGTGGTATTCGGGCGGATATGGAAGGTGGTGACATCAGCTACAAAGACGTGCTGACTGTACAGCCCTTTGGCAATATGGTGTCTTATGTCGATTTCACCGGTGCCGAATTGCTCGATTATCTCAATGTCGCGGCTTCCAAGCAGGCAGGCAGTGGCGCCTTTGCCCAGTTCGATGGTGTGAACCTGCGCATCATTGACGGTGAAGTCACGCGTGCCATTGTCAATGGTAGTGAGGTTGATCCCAGTGGCATGTACCGGCTGGCGGTGAACGCTTTTATGGCCGCTGGCGGTGACGGTTATCCCATGCTCACAGACCACCCGAACTATGTGAATACCGGCTTCGTTGACGCGGACGTGATGGTGGAGTTCATTCAGGCCAACAGCCCTATGAGCATCTCCAGTTTTAACCCTGGAGTGGCCGTCGTGCGTCGCTAAGCGACACTCGCTGTCAGATGAAAGGGTCGCCGGGTGCGGCCCTTTTTTTCGTTCTGCGTTCCACAATGGCTTTTTCCCGGTGTGCTGCTACTATGGCCGACCTTTCAGTGGTGATGCCCCTTTTGGGCAAACACTGACCGTTTTTCCACTTGTCCACCAGGGCTCTGCTGATGACCAATTCCCTTTCCCCGGAAGAACTTCAAGACCTCCAGGCACTGTCTCCCGCGGAGCGTTATGACTACCTGATTGAGCTGATACAGGCTGGCCAAAGCGTCTGGTCCCTGCGCAGCGAGCAGGGTACGGTGCTGATGTCCAGTGATGGTCAGGATTGTCTGCCAATATGGCCACATACCGAATGCGCGCAAGCCTGGATTAACGGCGATTGGGCCGACTGCACACCCATCGCCATCGATGCCGCCGCTTGGGAACAGCGCTGGCTACCCGGCTTGCAGGCCGATGGCATTGAGCTGGCCGTTTTTCCAAGCCAGGACGATGAAGGGGTGGTGGTTGAGCCTGACGATATGGCAGCCTCGCTTTCGGCGGAGTAACCAGTCCAGTCAGGTTGCCATGGAACGGCTGACTTTTTGATCTTTGTTTGATCAATTTCCCGCCCAGGCGGTGGGAAACCGATTTGCTTTAGGTACAATACCCAGCCTTCGAAACCCTTGAAATGACTGAGCTAAAGCTGTCTTTGCGGTCAGTTTCAGTCAGTGATTATTGAGTTGTTGCGACCCGGGTCGGGGTCGATATCGGCAGCCCATCTATACCTTGTGGAGAGAGCCATGTTTGAGAAAAACCAAACCATCGCCGATTTTGATGCCGACGTCTGGCATGCCATGGAAGCAGAACGCCAGCGTCAGGAAGAACACATCGAGCTGATCGCCTCTGAGAACTACACCTCACCACGGGTCATGCAGGCGCAGGGTTCCCAGTTAACCAACAAGTACGCCGAAGGCTATCCGGGCAAGCGCTACTACGGTGGCTGCGAGCACGTTGATGTGGTTGAAAACCTGGCCATCGAACGAGCTAAAGAATTGTTTGGCGCGGGTTATGCCAACGTGCAGCCACACTCGGGTTCACAGGCCAACGCCGCCGTGTTTATGGCGTTGTGCGAGCCGGGCGACACTGTGCTGGGCATGAGCCTGGCACACGGTGGCCACCTGACGCACGGTGCCTCAGTCTCGTTTTCAGGCCGCATCTACAATGCGGTGCAATACGGTCTGAACGCCGACACAGGCGAGATCGATTACGAGCAGATGGAAACACTGGCACGCGAACACAAGCCGAAAATGATCATCGCCGGTTTCTCGGCCTATTCCCGCATCGTCGACTGGGGCCGTTTCCGCACCATTGCCGACGAAGTGGGTGCCTACCTGCTGGTCGATATGGCCCATGTTGCTGGTCTGGTTGCCGCCGGAGTGTACCCAAGCCCGGTCCCGTTCGCCGATGTCGTGACCACTACGACCCACAAAACGTTGCGTGGCCCGCGCGGCGGCCTGATTCTGGCGCGTGAAGATGAAGAACTGAATAAGAAGCTGAACTTTGCTGTCTTCCCGGAAAGCCAGGGTGGCCCGATGATGCACATCATTGCGGCAAAGGCGATCTGCTTCAAAGAAGCCATGTCGGAAGACTACAAAGCCTATCAGGCCCAGGTGGTCAAAAATGCCCGGGCAATGTGCAGCGTCTTTGTTGAACGCGGCATCAACATCGTCTCTAACGGAACAGATGACCACCTGTTTCTGGTCGATCTGATCGGCAAGGAATACACCGGTAAAGAAGCCGATGCCGCACTCGGCGACGCCAACATCACCGTCAACAAGAACGCCGTACCTAATGATCCGCGCTCGCCCTTTGTGACCTCAGGCCTGCGCATTGGTACACCAGCGATTACCAGCCGCGGCTTTAAAGAAACCGAAGCAGCTGAGCTGGCGGGCTGGATCTGTGATGTTCTGGACGGCCTCGAAAAAGGCGATGCCACCTCGGTCATTACCGAGGTGAAAGCCAAGGTACTGGCTATTTGCGCTCGGCTGCCGGTGTATCGCTGAACGAAAGCCTCAGAGTGTGAACGAAGGGAGGCCAGCGGCCTCCCTTTTTTGTATATGACGTTTGTCTCAAGTTTCGGAGTTTTGGGGCGACTGGGTGGCATTGGCCCGCACTGGGTACCGGGAGAACCCTTGTGGGGTCGGCGTGAACCCGCCCATGGGGCCTAGACCGCATGATATGAATCCCCTCCATGGGATTCACCCTTCGGGCTCGCTGCGCTCATGCTAAAACGCTCCCGGCGTTTTAGTCCTTGTTGCGGACTCCCCCACAAGGGTTCCCCCGGCACCCATTGCTCGTTTCTCCAGCGAACTCCGAAACTTGAAGCATTTGAATTGAGGACGTTAGCCGCTATGGATAACCTGGTATTGCGCAGCCATTTGGCGCTGCTGTTAGCGATGCTGTTGTGGGGCAGTTCCTTTATTGCCCTGAAATTGGCGGTGAATGATCTGTCGCCGATGATCGTGATTTTTATGCGTATGGCGATTGGTGCCGTTGCCTTTTTGACCGTTTGGCCCTGGTTGCGCCATGGCTTTGTGTACCAGGCGGGTGACTGGAAGTATTTGTTGGGCATGGCGCTGTTCGAGCCTTGCCTGTACTTTATCTTCGAAGCTCAGGCGTTGCGCTACACCAGCGCCGGTCAGGCTGGCATGATCACTGCCATGCTGCCGTTGATGGTCGCTATTGCCGCCTTTTTTATTCTGAAAGAACGCAGTGGTTGGCGTCAGTGGCTGGGATTTGGGATTGCCGTGATCGGCGTGGTCTGGATGACACTGACCGGCGAAGACAGCGACCAGGCACCCAATGCTCTGCTCGGCAATTTCCTGGAATTTCTGGCCATGGTCAGCGCGGTAGGTTACACCCTGCTGGTCAAGCATCTGACCCGTCGCTATTCGGCTTTCTTGTTAACGGCCTTGCAGTCGTTCGTCGGCACGCTGTTCTTTTTCCCGCTGGCCCTGGCGTCGCCCTGGCCCGAACAGATTGCCCTGTCGACTTTTGGTCTGCTGATCTATCTGGGCCTGGTCATTACGCTGGGCGCCTACGGTCTCTACAATTATTCGCTGACCCATTTAAAGGCTACGGTAGCTGCTGGTTACACTAATCTGCTGCCGGTGTTCACGCTGCTGTTTTCAATGCTGTTGTTGGGTGAGCGTCTGGTACTGAGTCAGTGGCTGGCAATTGGGCTGGTGTTTGTCGGGGTGTTTCTCAGCCAGGATCGCAGCCATCGGCTACCGCCAGAGGCTCCGCCCGCTGTGACGGGTTGAATGACCTGGAAAAAAGGGTTGCGAAAACAGAGGGCTGTAAAATCGTCGGGACAACACCAGGCATAGCTAATTAACGTCGGTGCATTGCCCTGTTGCAAGCTCTGGGTCACTTTAGTCGAGTGTTCGGTTCGACCCAAACTGCGGAGATTACAGCGTGCAACCTTATTCAGTTCTGGATCTGTTCAAAGTCGGCCTGGGGCCGTCATCCTCTCATACCCTTGGCCCGATGCGCGCAGCCGAGCGTTTTGTTCAACATTTGAAAGAGCAGGCAAAACTGGATGCCGTGGTGCAAATTCGGGCCGATCTGTACGGCTCGCTGGCGCTGACCGGTATCGGCCACGGTACCGATAAAGCCGTTGTGCTGGGCCTATGTGGCCTGGATGCTGCAACCGTCGATCCTGAGGTGGCGGACCACACCTTCCTGCAAGTGAAGGCCGATCAGCGATTGCCTCTGCCCGGTGGGCCAGTATTGCGCTTTACCATGGGCGAGTGCGTACGCTTTTTCACCGATATTTTTCTGCCCGAACACCCCAACGGCATGCGCTTTACCGCTGAAGACGAACACGGCATCGTGTTGCTCAGCGAAACCTGGTATTCCGTGGGCGGCGGTGCCATTGCCAATGAGCTGGCAAAAAACTCGGCCAAGCGCGATTTGCTGACCGAGTTTCCGGACCAGCGGCCCTATCCTTTCTTTAATGCGACCGAATTGTTGAACCAGGCCGAGTCTCATAATCTGACCATTGCCGATATCACGCTGGCCAATGAGGTGGGGCTGGGCACCCCGGAAGCGGATGTTCTGGACTGGGCCGATCACATCAACGAGGCCATGGTCAGTTGCATGAACCGGGGCATGGACCTTGAAGGCCCATTGCCGGGCGGTATTCAGGTGCAACGCCGGGCAGCTCGCATGGCTCGCTCACTGCGCCAGCAGGCGGAGGCGGATCAACTCGGCGTGATCGACTGGGTCAGTGTGTATGCGTTGGCGGTTAATGAAGAGAATGCCGCTGGAGGTCGGGTGGTGACGGCGCCCACCAACGGTTCAGCCGGTGTGATACCCGCTGTCCTGGCCTACATTCACCACCACATGCCCCGATTAACCGCTGACGATGAACGCCGCTTTCTGATGACCGCAGCAACCATCGGCTGGCTTTATAAGCGCAATGCCTCGATTTCAGCGGCCGAGATGGGGTGCCAGGGTGAGATCGGTGTTGCTAGTTCGATGGCGGCCGCGGGTTTGGCCGAGGTAATGGGTGGCTCGGCAGCCCAGGCAGAACATGCGGCAGAGATCGCCATGGAACACCACCTGGGCATGACCTGTGACCCCATCGGTGGCCTGGTGCAGGTACCCTGTATCGAACGCAACGCCTTCGGCGCAGTCAAGGCAATTCAAGCCGCGCGCATTGCCTTGCGGGAACCCGGCGATCACTGCGTTTCGCTGGATGAGGTGATTGAAACCATGCGCCAGACCGGCGAAGACATGGCCTCCAAATACAAGGAAACCGCCCAGGGCGGGCTCGCAGTCAACGTTGTGGTTTGTTGAGGCGGGGTTAATTGTGTGCCAGGAGTTTGTGCAGGCAACCGGGTAGGCTTATCCGGGCAGAGTCAGGCCGGGATCGGGATCCACAGCATTGAGCCGGTCTTCAACATGTTCATGAAGTTGGTGCGTATGTTGTTGAGGTTGTTGGTAGGTAGAACCAGCTGAGCGCTGGCGTCGCCGTTCTGATGGCATTCGGCGTAAACCAACTGCAAATCGTTGTCGGCACCCATGGGGTCAAAGATTTCGCGTTCCTTGTTCCCGCGCAGAAACCCCCAGCTATTGGCATACCGCCGTTCGTAGGTTTTGCTGGCATCCAGAGTGATGCGTGCCTCGTACACTTCAGGGTCAGCACCGTCGGCGCTGGTTCTGACGTACTCGACCGAGAACTCAAGCGCTACAATGGGATCAAAGGTGTCTTCGGTGGTCTGTGGATCCCAGTATTGGTCGCCATAACGGCTGTTCGATTCAGGGCCACAGGCGGCTAACAGCAAGGCGGTCAGCGAAATGGCCAGGGTAGACGCCTTTGACAGCAAGTAAGGGCGATCAGACACGTTCATCATGCTCTACATCAGGGTATGAAGGTAAAGTCATTGTATGCTTTGCTGAATTTGAAACGGTGACCGGGTTCTAGGTTTAGAGTATTGCTGGTGTTAAAGCGGGTGGTATTGGCCTTCTGTTTTGTGCGTTAATCCGGTACCCCGGTACCCCGGTACCCCGGTACCCCAGCATGGGCTCCCGGCAACAAATTTGAATTAACCGACTATGTAAGTACCTTCAACCGGCGCGGTGGGTGAGCGCTCAGATCATAAGAGAGAATAGTGATGAATAGATCCGTTAAGACGTTTTTGGTGGGTGTGACCGCTCTGCTGGCGGTGAATGCCTGGGCAGAGGGTGATGTGGAGGCCGGTAAGGCCAAGTCGGCGGTGTGTGCTGCCTGTCATGGGGCGAACGGGGTGTCGGCGGTGGCTATTTATCCGAATTTGGCTGGCCAGAAACAGGCCTATCTGGCCAATGTGCTGGCGGCTTATAAATCCCAGGAACGGAAAGGGGCCAATGCGGCCGTGATGTGGGGCGTGGCTGGTGGGCTCTCCGAGCAGGATATTGCCAACCTGGCCGCATACTACTCGAGTCTGCCTGCTGGCGGCTAACGGGTTACTCCACCGCATTTTCTGTGACGCTCGAAATAAAGCATCAGGGGTGCATCCGCGCCCCTTTTTTGTGTCTGGGCTGATGGCAACTGGCTTCCCTTGAAGTGCCCACAGTAACTGTGGATAAGTCTGTGGGTATACTCTTTACAGCTTGCCCGGATCGGCATGACTGTGATGTTACGCGAGCTTGATTAAAAAATGATCAGTTTTCTAAAAAACCAATAAAAACAAATAGTTATGATGATCTGTCGATCAAAATATAGCCGCCTAGCCGGGCTTTGAATGCCCGGTTCAGGTGCATTCGTTTTTGTGAATAAACACCTTCCCCGGAACCCGCATGGTTGTCAGCTTCGGAGAAAGTCAACGCTTTCGTGGTAGTAGGTGTGTCGCCAAATAGTCGGTAGCAGAGTACACTTCAGGGGCTTGAAACACGGTTCAGACACCGTCCTTTCTCTTAGTCCCAATGAGCTCTAACCGATGCACTGTCCATTCTGTAAAGCACAAGACACCAAGGTCATCGACTCACGTCTGGTTGCCGAAGGTGAGCAGGTCCGCCGTCGTCGCGAATGCCTTCAGTGTGGTGAGCGCTTTACCACCTATGAAGGGGCAGAACTGGTGATGCCCCGCATTGTTAAGCAAAACGGCAATCGCGAACCCTTCGACGAAATGAAGTTGCGCGCCGGTTTGCAACGAGCCCTGGAGAAACGGCCGGTCAGTGTTGAAGAAGTTGAAGCTGCGCTCGCCCGGATCAAACAAAGTCTGCGATCAACCGGTGAGCGCGAGTTGCCCTCGCGGCGCCTGGGCGAGGTGGTGATGAATGAGCTGCGTGAACTGGACCAGGTCGCCTATGTTCGGTTTGCGTCGGTTTATCGAAGTTTTCAGGATTTGAACGAATTTCGCAGCGAAATAGACCGGCTGGAAAAAAAGCGAACCGAATGAGGGTGGTGTGACGGATACTCAATCTGACGAATTCTGGATGGCGCATGCCCTGACCCTGGCGGCGCGGGGGAAGACCACGACCACACCCAACCCCAGGGTTGGCTGTGTGATCGTGCGTGATGGCATTAACGTGGGTGAGGGGTATCACGTTCGCGCCGGTACCGGCCATGCCGAGGTGCATGCACTGGCCGCCGCCGGAGACAAGGCGCGGGGCGCTACTGCCTACGTTACTCTGGAACCCTGCAGCCACTATGGCCGCACGCCGCCATGCGCGGAAGCATTGATTGCCGCACAAGTGGCGCGTGTTGTCTGTGCCATCGAAGACCCCAATCCGCAAGTTGCCGGAACCGGTTTGGCCCGGTTGAGTGCGGCGGGTATCGAGGTACGGTCCGGGGTGTTGAGTGCGGATGCAGAACTCCTGAACCGGGGGTTTCTGAAGCGCATGCGCACTGGCCAACCCTGGCTGACACTGAAGCTGGCGAGCAGTCTGGACGGTGCCACCGCCATGGCCAGTGGAGAAAGCCAGTGGATTACCGGCCCGAATGCGAGAGCCGATGTGCAGCAGGCCCGGTCGGAACGGTGCGCCATTCTGGCCGGAGTTGGCACCGTGCTGTCAGATGATCCCAGCCTGACCGTTCGCCTGAACGGAGCCGAACGACAGCCGGACCGCATAATCCTGGATACCCAACTGAACACACCGGCCAGCGCCAGAATGCTGTCGTTGCCTGGAAAGACCTGGATTCTGCATGGCAGCGAAGCATCTGAGGAGCACAAGCGTGCGCTCATTGCTTCGGGCGCCAACTTGGTGGTGTTGCCTGGGAATGCAGCCGGGCATCTCGATTTGACCGCCGTGATGATTTGGCTGGGCCAGCAATCCTACAACGAGGTGTGGGCTGAGCCCGGTGCAACGCTTGCGGGTGCTTTGTTGCAGGCGCATTGTGTGGATGAGCTGTGGCTGTATCAGGCACCGGTGTTGCTGGGGGCGGCTACCCGGCCACTGATCTCGGCCCGACTGGACACCCTGGCGGAAGGCCTGGCGCTATCGCTAATAGACGTCCGTGCTGTGGGTCAGGACCTGCGTCTGCGGCTGGTGCCAAAAAAGCGTTCCATGTAACGCAGGAAAAACACCCGAAAACGCAGCCTGACGCGGCGAATTGCCCCGGCATCTGGTATCATGGCGGCTTGTGAACGCCGGGCGATAAGTACCGGCGGTGACGATGGACCCGGCAGTGGGATTGAACGTGGCGCTGAACAGCATTGAAGACATCATTGAAGACATTCGTCAGGGTAAAATGGTTATCCTGATGGATGATGAAGACCGTGAAAATGAAGGCGATCTGATCGTCGCGGCGGAAAAAATCACCCCGGAGATCGTTAATTTCATGGCCGGCAAAGCCCGTGGGCTGATCTGCCTGACGCTGACCGGAGAGCGGTGTGATTTTCTCGGCCTGGAATCCATGGTCAAAAAAGACAATGGGTCGGCCTATGGCACCCCCTTTACTATTTCAATCGAAGCGGCCGAAGGCGTTACCACCGGTATCTCGGCTGCAGACCGGGCGCGCACCATTCAAGTCGCGGTCGATCCGAACAGCCAGCCCAGTGATATCGTTCAGCCCGGGCACATTTTCCCATTGCGTGCACAACCCGGTGGTGTACTCAGCCGGGCCGGCCATACCGAGGCGGGCTGCGATCTGGCACGCATGGCGGGTCTGATTCCGGCGGCCGCTATTGTCGAAATTATGAAAGAAGATGGCACCATGGCCCGTCGTCCTGATCTGGAGGCCTTCGCTGAAGAGCATGGGCTGAAGGTGGGTACCATTGCCGACCTGATCCATTACCGGATTCTGAACGAGCGCACCATCGAGAAAGTTGACCAACGTAGCCTCAGTACTCGCGCCGGTGACTTTAATGTTCAGGTATACCGTGACAGCCTGTGCGGCGGCACTCACATCGCGCTGACGCTGGGCGGACCGTTCAAGCCCGATCATCCCACCCTGGTCCGGGTGCATGTCGCCCAGACGTTGCGCGATCTGTTGGGCGTGAATCCGGCACGAGGCCACGGCTGGACACTGGATGCAGCCATGCACCGGGTTGCTGAAGAGGGCGCTGGCGTGGTGGTACTGCTGGATGTTCAGCAAGCACCTGATGTGCTGACCGAACTGAAGATGTTGCAAGGCGATGAGCGCGCCAACACACGTAACCCCAATGTCGACAAGTACGGAACCTACACCACTATTGGTACCGGCTCGCAAATATTGCGTGAACTGGGCGTTGGCAAAATGCGCCTGCTCAGTTCACCGATCAAGTTTGGCGGCATTTCAGGGTTCGATCTGGAAGTGGTCGAGTATATTCCAGCCGCGGGCGATGAAGCCTGAGGGCGGTTTGCCCAACGATTATTGATTAACCGACGGCGAGCCGGACTGGCCCGTCGTTCAGACAGGATCAGACAATGACGGCACTGACTTCAAACATTACCACCCTGGAAGGCGATTTCTCTGCCAACGACGCCCAGTACGCCATCGTAGTCGGCCGCTGGAACAGCTTCGTGGTCGAAAGCCTGCTGGATGGCGCACTCGATGCGCTCAAACGCCACGGCATTAAAGATGAGCAATTGACGGTTATTCGCGCGCCAGGCGCCTATGAGCTGCCCATCGTCTGCCAGAAGCTCGCCGAGACCGAGCGCTACAACGCCATCATCGCTCTGGGTGCGGTGATTCGCGGCGGGACACCGCATTTCGATTTTGTCGCCGGTGAAGCCGCTGGTGGCCTCAATTCAGTGGCGCTGACGGCTAGCATGCCGGTGGTGTTCGGCGTACTGACGGTCGATTCAATCGAGCAGGCCATCGAGCGAGCCGGTACCAAGGCGGGTAACAAAGGCGCCGAGGCGGCACTGGTCGCACTGGAAATGGTCAATCTGTTCAAGCAGATCGAGGGCTAAGGCATGACCCAGCGTCCCAACATGGCGGCCCGTCGCAAGGCACGCCGACTGGCCATGCAGGCTTTGTACCAGTGGCATTTGTCGTCGTCTCCGGTCAATCAGATCGAAGCGGAGTTCATCGCCGATCACGACATGGCCAAGGTGGATCAGGAATACTTCAGCGAAGTGCTGCGCGGCGTACCGCTCACGCTGTCGGAACTCGATGGCTACATTGAATCAGTCACCGATCGCTCGGTTCGGGAAATGACACCGGTGGAGCTGTCGATTCTGCGCATGGGTGCCTACGAACTGGTGCATCGCGTTGATGTCCCCTTCAAGGTGATCATCAACGAAGGCGTGGAACTGTCGAAACTGTTTGGTGCCAGCGAAGGCCACCGCTACGTCAATGGCGTACTGGACAAGCTGTCGCAACGGCTTCGGGCTACCGAAGTGACCGCTTCCCGGGCTCCTCGGGAGTAAGTGCCTTTGGTTCGTGCTGGCTACCGGGTAGTCCTATCCGGGGTCGGCGTGAACCCGTCCCTGGGGCCTAGGCTTAGGGATATGAATCCCATCCCTGGGATTCACCCTCCGGGCTCGCTTCGCTCATGCTAAAACGCTCCCGGCGTTTTAGTCCATGCCTCAGACTTCCCCGGATAGGACTACCCGGCAGCCAGCACTAGCCTGAGTGGTTGCTTTTGACTTAATTGTCATCCGTCGCGTGCTCAAGGCAATGCAGTCAACTTGAACCAAAAAAAACCGCCAAAAGGCGGTTTTTTTCACTAGCTATCTTTACTCTCAGGACTGGGCGTCGGATAGATCCATTTGAACTTCGATGCGGATCTGGCCGCTTTCCGAGCCGCTGTAACCGCGCACGTCCAGGGTGTAGTTGCCGGCTGGCAGGAACTCTTCCAGGCGTGAGTTGGTGCCGCCGCCGTCGTCGTCGTTCTCCAGCGACAAGCCGGGGCCGACCAGAGTGATCACAGTATCAACAGCCGATGAAACCGTTTCTATGCGTACCGTGCGTGCCGCGTCGAGACTGAAGTTGTAGGTCAGGCTGCTACTGCTCTGGAGGTTGCCATAGACAATATCGCCCGCTCTCAGTTCGCCACTGTTCATCATCTGGCCCTGAACCTCACTGCTGTTGACCGTCAGATCGTACAGGCCGTTGCCGGAATAGCTGCCGACAGTAAGCGTGTAGGTGCCTGGTTGCAGGATGGTAGTAATCAGCGAGTTGGTGTCGCCGCCGCCATCATCGTCGCTTAGGTCCAGGCCATTGCCGGACAGGGCCAGGGTGGTATCGAAGCTGGCGGAGTTCAGCGCGATGCTGACGTCAGAGGCCTCATCAATGGTCAGGGTGTAGCGGTTGTCGTTGTTGGTACGCATGCCGATCAGGCTGCTGCCCGGGGCGATCTCACCGCTGTTGCGCAGGTCGCCTTCGAAGGGCGTTACCTGGGTTTGCAGAGTGTAGATGCCATCTACCGGGTAACTCTCATAGCTGAGCGCGGTCACCGTATACTGGCCAGGCATCAGAATAGACGAGAGCTGGGAATCGGTGCCGTCGCCATAGTCATCATTATCGAGCTGAACATTGTCACCGGTGATCGACAGCATGGTGTCAAAGTCGGTGGAAGCGAGGCTGACCACCACTTCTGACGGGTGATCGAGCTCAAGCAGGTAGCGGTTACCCTCGGCAGACAGCATCAAACCGGTCAGGGTTTCATTGTCTTCCAGGGCGCCGCCGTTGCGAATGCCTTCGGGCAATATAGTGCTGGCGGTCGCTAGCTGATAGAAACGGCCTTCATCGACCAGAGCATCGGTGCACAGGGGCGATTCGACTTCGTAGTCGTCGTATTCATCGATTGCTGCGCTCGGGCGGCGGCCTGGCTGCAGAACCAGTTCGTATTCGCCGGGCTCGAGGTAGGCATCGAGTGTCAGGGTGCTGTCGCCACAGGCAACGGCTTCCGCGTTAACCGTAGGGCCACTCAGATGCATGCCCAGAGAGCGGCTGGCGTCGTTCAGTGTGAAACTGATTTGAGTGGGTGAGTCAATGCTCAGCGGGTAGCGGGCCGGGCTGTTGTCTGTTTCCAGAGAACCGACCAGCGATTGGTCCGGGCTCAGAGTGTCGGCCTGGCTGGCAACGTTCTGGTCGATCAGGCGGTAGGGGCCATAAGCTTCATCATCGTTGCCGTTGACCACCAGTAGAGAGCACTTGCCAGCGTCCGGTCCCATCAGAATGCTGATAGCGTCGCTGCTGGCCGGGTCTACACTGGCCTGGTCGATCAACCAGCCCTGTTCGTTAAACAGGGTCAGCTCGGCGGCAAAGGGAGCCTGAAAACGGTAAAACGCACGGGGTTCGGCCTCCGTGGCGCAAAACCAGTGTGCCGAGAAGCGGGCGCCGTTGTTCAGGTTGGAGGGGCTGGAGGTATTCAGTTCCGATTGCAGCCCTTCGCCGCTGACCAGGGCCGGTGCCTCCACAAAGCGGTCGGAACCGGTAGTCGCGCAGCCGCTGGCCAGTGCCAGTGCGGTAAGAGCTGGCAGCCATCGGGCAGTGCCGGAGGAAAATCGAAGTGCAGAGTGAGTCACGTTTACGTCTCCATACGTTGTTGAAAACCTGCCTGTTCAGTCGGTACGCCGGTCAAGCCAGTCGCCGGGTTAGGGATGGGTCTGACTTCCTGGTCACACGCTCAAACCGGTCGACCCAATGCGATTCGGAATCCCGCCGGGCAAGACTTGGCACTATAGGGCGATTTTAAAGTCGGGTCCAGTCACCCTGGCCCGGTTCGATCGGTGGTTCTCATTTTTGGAATTTAATTGAGTGGCCTTGGCCCGCGTCAGCTACCGGTGGTACCTCGGCGGGGTCGGCGTGAATCCGTCCGTGGAGCCTAGGCCGCAACATCCATGTTGCGGACTCCCCCGCAGAGGCACCACCGGTAGCCGCCGCTAGTACTGTGCCTCCCTTGATAAGTGAGAATCCTATTCTTGTAATAACGCCCACTGTTCCCGCAAGGCGAGCAGGTGGTCACTCCAGAAGCGCTGGCTGTCGAACCAGGAGAAGGCGCGCGGGAAGGCCGGGTCGTCCCAGCGCTGGGCGATCCAGAGGGTGTGGCGAATCATGTGAACGGTGCGCAGGGGTTCGAGCAGCGACAATTCCTTGCGCGGGAATGGCCGGAATTGCTCATAGCCTTCCTCCAGTTCATTGATCTGACGTGCCTGTTCCTGCTTATCGCCCGACAGCAGTTTCCAGATGTCCTGGGCGGCGGGGCCCATCACGGTGTCGTCGAGATCGACGATCAGCAGTTGGTCGTCGCGACTGAGGATATTGCCAGCGTGGAAGTCGCCGTGAATGCGTATTGAAGTGGCCTGACGGAACAGCGGCTCGAAACGACGTTGAATCAACTCGGCAATCGGCGCCAATGTTGCCAGGTAGTTGGCCCGCAGGTCGTCGGGCAAGAGGGGGCTGTCGGCGAAAAAGCGTTGCGCCTGAACGATGGGCTCGGTCAGCGAGAGGCTTGGCCGGTGTTTGAACACGGCCGTTTCGCCGACGTTATGCAACCGGGCCAGGTGCTGGCCAATGCGGTACATCTGGTCCGGGTTGTCGAGTTCGAAGGCATGGCCAGCGCGCATGTCGAAACAGGCAAACCAGAAGCCATCGCGCAGATGAAGGATGTCGTCGCCCAGCGTCATCGCTGGTACCACCGGGATTTCCGCCTCGAACAATTGTTCGGTAAAAGTCAGTTCTTCGCGAATTTGCGCCTCACTCCAGCGTCCCGGCCGGTACGCTTTCAAAACCACTGGCGAGGCATCTTCAATGCCCACCCGGTAGACCCGGTTTTCATAGCTGTTGAGGGGGTATATGCGGTAGTCGGACAGGGTCCCGAGTGATTCCATCCAGTCGATGATGCGATCCTGACTGAGGCTGTCGAACGGGTGTGCAGAGGTAGACATGGGAAACCCTGAAAAAAGAGAGGGCCCATTGTAGTGCATTTACGGCGCCTGTCATTGTTCTCCTGGCGACCTGCTAAAGATTTCCGAGTGGGGTCCGGGCGAGCGTCCACAGCTCGATCTGTTGCACTCCAGCACGTTTCAGCGTTCGGGTCAGTTCGGCGGCGGTGGCCCCGGTAGTTAACACATCGTCGACAATGGCAACGCGTTTCGGGGGTGGCTGTTGTATGAGGAAGACCCCTTTCAGTGCTTGACGGCGTTGTACCCGGTTAAGACCTTCTAGCGGTGGTGTTGGGTGCTGTTTGATCAGACCGGTCCAGACCGGCAATCCGGCCTGACGGGCCCAGTGGTCAGCGAGCCACTCTGCCTGATTAAAACCCCGTTTGCGGGCCTTGGATCGATGCAGGGGCACCGGTACCAGGGCGTCAACCGATGGCTGGTGCATCGCCTGATGCTGCCACCACTGCCGGGCCAGTGCCCGTGCGCTGGCAAAGTCCCGATGGTATTTCATGCGGTGAATCAAAAATCGGGTTGCACCTTCAAGCACCCAGCCGACGGTTGCTGATTGCCAGGGTGGTGGGCGCTGCTGACACCGGCCACACTGTGTATTGAGCGTATGAGGGGCTGCGCAGCTCGGGCAGGGGTCTGGCAAGGGCTGTAACCAGCCTGCACACACCTCGCACAGATGGCTGTTTACCGAGCGTTGTTCACACAGTGGACACAGGCTGTCTATAACCTGTTCCAGTAACTGGTTAACGGCGACGCCTAGCGATGGGCTTTTTAAGTTGATCCCTGGCATTCCGGGGTGCTCCCTGACCTCCGGTATCTGTATTTCCGCCCGGCAAATTATGGCGAGGCTGTGATGGTATCGGCAATATAGAGATCATTGTGCTCAATTTTATGGTGTGACGGCAGCTGCAGGTCAGAATTTCTTCAGGTTGGGTCCACGCCGCATCTCGGCAAAGATACTCAGTTCCCAGGGCCGCATCGCCAGCACCATGCCAGTGCCGAAGGTCTCTTCCAGCGGTAACTTACCGTCTTCCTTGCTCAGTTCGTCAAACTCTCGGGCTAGCCTGCGAATGCTGTTTTGCAGGTGCATGTTTGACTGCCGCGTCAGCATACCAGCGACAAACACCAGCAGTTCCCCGGCTTTTGGGTCAAATTTGCAATTGAAAAAATCGCGAGCCACGTTTTGCTCGAAAAAACGATAAACCGGTCCGTTGTGGATCCAGCGAAAATCACGTGACAGCTTGGTTTTAACCCGGTTACCCGGCAGTAATTCGATAATGCCGAGCCGGTCCAGCCGGGCCAGCAGGCGAGTCGCCTCGAATTCGTTAATCAGGTAGGTTGAGGTAATATCTTCGTATTCCCAGCGGTTGACCAGCAATTGGGCAACCAGCAGTAACTTGGGGTCGGACACCAGTTCACGCTCATCGTCTTCGCTGAGCTCATCCAACACCATGGTGCCCTCATGCATCCGTGCCATCAGATACCCCAGATCGGCCCCGGCCATGTCGCAAATCTCTTCCAGACGATTCAACGTAAAGTGGCGTTTGGAAAACATGCGTTTGACGTTGGCTTCGCTGAGCTTGAGCTTCTCGGCAACCTCGGCGTAGGTGATCTTTCGCTCACGCAGGAGTTTTTTCAGGGTGTCGATGAGCTGTACAGTCTGAGACATGATGTCCTTGGTGAAGGTAGCGCAATATGCTACTAATGGTCGCACATCTTTCAACTTCATGTACAGTGCTTGTGGTTACCCCCAGAGCGCCTACTATGGCAACCTGCACCGGTATAAAGGCCTGTGGCGATGTAAAGGGCCGATTCGCAACACGGCACCGCCAGGTGATGCTGAACGTGAGCGACCGTCAGGTTTCAGGGAGTAACCCATGCTAAAACTCAAGATAATGACAGGGCTGGGGCGGCTGTTCAGTCGCGCCTTGCTGGGCCCGGTTCATGTGCATGGCAGTGATCCCCGTACGACTGATATTGATGTAATCATAATGCCGCGCAGTGTGAGCCCGGCCGATGGCTGGTTGTTCTGGTCGCGGCTGAAACGTCCTCCGTTGTTTGTTGAAGGTGAGCGGACTTCCAATGGCTGGGGCCGTTGGCGGCGTACAGCGGGCCGAAGCGCGCGAGCAAACGGGGGCATTCTGGAGGAGCAGCTGGCGGCTTTTCTAAATTCAGGACGGTGTCTGGTCATGTCGATCAACGGCGAGTCGTCCGAAGAGATCGAACAGATACAGCGTCTGTTGCGTGGCTTGCACAACCACCACCGTCATCTGCGGGTACAGGTGTTGACCTTTAACTACGATTTTCGTCACACCCTTGGCAGCCCTATTCACTGGATTTGGCGTCCCGGCGTCATCGATATGGTGGTCGAGCCGCTGCACATTCTGAAAGAGTTGCAACGCCTGCAGAAACTGGCCTGGTCGATCAAAGGCTATCAGACACTGCCGCAATGGCCGCTGATATCCCAGTCTGGTCGGGTGCCGTCCAGTCTGTTGTTGTCCTGGCACGAGGTACGGGCGCAGCGGCGCTGGCGCTGGCCGAAGCCTTTGGCCTGGCTCTGGTTGCCCGGAGCGCTGATCTCGGCGCTGTTTAATGCGGTGCCCTTGCTGGTGGCTTACGGCGTCAGTCACAGCGCCCAGCAATGGCGCATAGAACGGCAGATCGCCTGGTTGGGCCCCTTGTACCTGGTCAATCATGCGCTGATCTGGACACAGCTGGGCCTGCTGTATGGGCCTTGGGCGTGGCCTTACATCGTCATCGTGGCCATGGGCCTGCAACCGCTGGGACGTCTGGCCGATGCCATCTTGCAACAGGATGAACTGGGCGGATCACGTTCGGTGCGGGAACGCATGGTGAATTATTTCGATTAGGTGATATCTGACCTGTTCATGTTCCGGGTCGAGCCAGTGATTGAGGTTAAGGTTGTCAATTGCCTGGACACCGGCCGTGCATATTCGGTAAAATCCCCGAAATTTGGGCGCGGCACCCAGATGGTTTTGCACGACGTTTGCGAACAACGATCGTTACCTGAGCCAGCAACAGCAGCTAACCAATTCGGAACGACAACGCAAAAGTGAATGATGGGCGAGATGGGGGTTTCTTCATCTCGCTTTTTTGCGAAAGGGGTTGGGAGAACTGTCTGACTGGTCAGTTTTAACGGTCAGTATCCGTAAATGTCCATGCCGCGCCTTGCCAGTGACTTTCCAGTCATTGCCCACTCGCACTGCAAGATAGAGGAACGGATCTTTGAGTACGCCAGCCATACTCGCACTAGCTGACGGCAGTCTGTTTCGGGGGGTCAGCATTGGCGCCCCGGGAGAATCGATCGGTGAGGTGGTGTTCAATACCGCCATGACCGGTTACCAGGAAATTCTGACAGACCCCTCCTATGCCCGCCAAATCGTTACCCTCACTTACCCGCACATCGGGAATACCGGTACCAATTCCGAAGATGAAGAATCGGAACATGTCTGGGCCGCTGGTCTGATTATTCGTGATTTGCCGTTGCTGCACAGTAATTTCCGCAGCGAGCAGTCATTGCAGGGCTACTTGATCGACAACAATGTGGTTGCCATCGCCGATATCGACACCCGCCGCCTGACACGCTTATTGCGGGAAAAAGGTGCGCAAAGTGGTTGCATCATGGCGGGCGAGAACCTCGACGAAGCGCGGGCGCTGGAACTGGCCCGGGGTTTTGCCGGACTCAAAGGCATGGACTTGGCCAAAGAAGTCACCACCGACACCGCCTATCAGTGGCGCGAAACCAGCTGGTCATTGAATGACGGTCACCAGGTACGTGGTGATGAAGAATTGCCGCTGCATGTGGTTGCCTACGATTACGGTGTAAAGCGCAACATTCTGCGCATGCTGGTCGACCGTGGCTGTCGCCTGACCGTGGTGCCGGCACAAACACCGGCCGCCGATGTATTGGCGCTCAAGCCCGACGGCGTGTTCCTATCCAATGGCCCGGGCGATCCGGAACCCTGTGACTACGCCATTGAAGCCATACGCGAATTGCTGGAGACCGATATTCCGGTCTTCGGTATTTGCCTGGGCCACCAGTTGCTGGGCCTGGCCAGTGGCGCCAAAACGCTGAAAATGAAATTCGGTCACCACGGTGCCAACCACCCGGTGGAAGTGATGGCAGACAACACCGTAATGATTACCAGCCAGAACCATGGCTTTGCAATCGATGGTGACACCCTGCCCGCCAACCTGGTGGCTACGCACCGTTCTCTGTTCGACGGCTCACTGCAGGGCGTGCACCGCACTGACAAGGCCGCTTTCAGTTTCCAGGGGCACCCGGAGGCGAGTCCGGGTCCGCGCGATTGCGCCCCTTTGTTTGATCACTTCATCGAACTGATGCAAGCGGATCGCCGATGAACGGTTCACGCCAGACGCCTGTAAACGTCTCCCGTATTCCGTCCAGCCATCTGCTATGAGCGAAGCGAATCATGCCAAAACGTACTGATATCAAAAGCATACTGATCCTCGGCGCTGGCCCTATTGTAATCGGCCAGGCCTGCGAATTTGATTACTCCGGAGCCCAGGCCTGCAAGGCCCTGCGTGAAGAGGGCTACCGCGTCATTCTGGTAAACTCCAACCCGGCCACCATCATGACCGACCCGGCCATGGCCGATGCCACCTACATTGAACCGGTGGTGTGGAGCGAAGTCGCTAAAATTATCGAGAAAGAACGTCCCGATGCAGTGTTGCCGACCATGGGCGGCCAGACCGCATTGAACTGCGCACTGGATCTGGAACGTGAAGGCGTACTGGAAAAATTCGGGGTGCAGATGATCGGTGCCAACGCCGATACCATCGACAAAGCCGAAGACCGCGAGCGGTTCGACGACGCCATGAAAGCCATTGGCCTGGAAACCCCGCGCCATGGTATTGCCCGGTCGATCGAACAGGCCTGGGTAATACTCGAAGACATTGGCCTGCCGTGCATCATTCGCCCCAGCTTCACCATGGGTGGCTCCGGCGGTGGCATTGCCTACAACCGGGAAGAATTTGCAGAAATCTGCGAACGCGGGCTGGACCTGTCACCGACCCGTGAACTGCTGATCGATGAAAGCCTGATCGGCTGGAAAGAATACGAAACGGAAGTGGTGCGCGACAAAGCGGATAACTGCATTATTGTTTGTACCATCGAAAACTTTGATGCTCTGGGCGTGCACACCGGCGACTCCATTACCGTTGCCCCGGCTCAGACGCTGACCGACAAGGAATATCAAATCATGCGTGACGCCTCGCTGGCGGTGTTGCGTGAGATTGGTGTTGAAACCGGTGGCTCCAACGTCCAGTTTGGCATCAACCCGGAAAACGGTCGCATGGTGGTCATTGAAATGAACCCGCGGGTAAGTCGCTCTTCGGCGCTGGCGTCGAAGGCGACTGGCTTTCCGATTGCCAAGATCGCCGCCAAGTTGGCGGTGGGTTACACCCTTGATGAACTGCAGAACGACATCACCGGCGGTGTTACTCCGGCCTCGTTCGAGCCGAGCATCGATTATGTGGTCACCAAGATTCCACGCTTTGCGTTCGAGAAATTTCCGCAAGCCAACGATCGCCTGACCACCCAGATGAAATCGGTTGGTGAAGTCATGGCCATTGGCCGTAACTTTCAGGAGTCGGTTCAAAAAGCCTTGCGCGGTTTGGAAGTCAGCGCTGCCGGTTTCGACAGCAAGGTCGATCTGAACACCGACGAAGCCAACGACATCATCGTGCGCGAACTGAAAGAACCCGGCGCCGAGCGCATCTGGTACATCGGCGATGCGTTCCGGGCCGACTTCAGCGTCGAGGAAGTCCACCGCCTGACCGGGATCGACCCCTGGTACCTGGTGCAGATCGAAGATCTGATCAACGAAGAAAAAACCCTGCAGGAATCCGGCATGAAAGACCTGGGTGCCGATGCCATGCGTCGCCTCAAGCGCAAGGGTTTCTCCGATGAGCGGCTGGCCTTCCTGATGGGCGTCAGCGAGAAAGAACTGCGCAAAAAGCGCTGGGCTCAGGGTGTTCGTCCGGTTTACAAGCGGGTGGATACCTGTGCCGCCGAGTTTGCCTCCAGCACCGCCTATATGTATTCCAGTTACGACGAGGAATGCGAAGCCGCGCCGAGTGATCGTGAAAAAATCATGGTCATCGGCGGTGGTCCGAACCGGATTGGTCAGGGTATTGAGTTTGACTACTGCTGCGTGCATGCCGCACTGGCGGCGCGTGAAGACGGCTTTGAGACCATCATGGTCAACTGCAATCCGGAAACCGTGTCGACTGATTATGACACCTCAGACCGCTTGTATTTCGAGCCGGTCACACTGGAAGACGTGCTGGAGATCATTGATCTCGAAAAACCCAAAGGCGTTATTGTTCAGTTCGGTGGTCAGACCCCTCTGAAACTGGCGCGTGAACTCGAAGCCGCTGGTGCACCCATCATCGGCACCTCGCCGGATGCGATCGACCGGGCGGAAGACCGCGAACGTTTCCAGGTGATGATCGAAAAACTGAACCTGTTGCAGCCAGAGAACGGCACCGCACGCAGCCTGGAACAGGCACTGACCATTGCCCGTCGCATTGGTTACCCGCTGGTGGTGCGGCCGTCTTATGTTCTCGGTGGCCGGGCGATGGAAATCGTCTACGAGGAAGCCGAGCTTGAGCGCTACATGCGCGATGCGGTGAAGGTCTCCAACGACTCGCCGGTACTGCTCGACCACTTCCTTGATTCGGCGATCGAGATCGATATCGACGCGGTCAGCGACGGCCAGCAGGTAGTGATTGGCGGCATCATGCAGCATATTGAACAGGCCGGGGTACACTCCGGTGACTCCGCCTGCTCATTGCCGCCTTACAGTCTGCCCGAGAAAGCCCTGGATCTGATTCACCGGCAGATCACCGACATGGCGCTGGAACTGAACGTCATTGGCTTAATGAACGTGCAGATGGCGTGGCAGGATGAACAGCTGTACATCATTGAAGTGAACCCGCGTGCCTCGCGGACAGTGCCTTTTGTCTCCAAGGCGATCGGCGTTTCGCTGGCCAAGGTGGCTGCTCAGGTGATGACCGGTAAGACCCTGGCCGAGATTGGTTTCACCACCGAGATCATCCCGAATTACTACTCGGTCAAGGAAGCGGTGCTGCCGTTCAACAAGTTCCCGGGTGTCGACCCGATCCTCAGCCCGGAAATGAAATCCACCGGCGAGGTGATGGGCACCGGTGATACCTTTGCCGAGGCCTTCGCCAAGGCAGTGTTGGGTGCGGGTATTACCTTGCCGCAGAAAGGCATCGTAATCATCTCGGTCAAAGACCGCGACAAGAAGGCCATTCTTGGTGTGGCACGCTCACTGGACGAACTTGGCTTCGATGTCCGCGCAACGGAAGGGACGGCGAAGTACCTGACAGAGCAGGGGGTCAGTGTCTCGGTTGTGAACAAGGTCAAGGAAGGTCGGCCACACCTGGTGGATATGATCAAAAACCACGAAGTGGTGTTTATGATCAACACCACCGAAGGGCGTCAGTCGATCATCGACAGTTCCGAAATTCGTCGTAGTGCATTGCAGCACAAGGTTTATTACACTACGACGTTGGCAGGGGCCGAAGCGTCAGTGATGGCCATGCGCCTTGCCGGGAATACACCGGTCCGTCGGCTGCAGGATTTGCACGCCACCCAGACGTCAACCGCCTGACCGGCGAGTTGGCGGTAAAGAAGGGTGCTTAACGGCGCCCTTTTTTTATTCAGTATACTTTTTTATTGAGTTTATAAAGAAGGGGGCAGCCCGGTACGGGGTGTCCGCACGAATTTATTGTACCGGCCAGACGTGCCGGTCTACCAGGCAGGGTAACTGTATGCAACGCTATCCAATGACTCTCGAGGGCGAACTGGCTCTGCAAAATGAGCTGCGTGATCTAAAAACGAATCAGCGGCCGCGTGTGATCAAGGCCATTGCCGAAGCGCGTGAGCATGGCGATTTGAAAGAGAATGCCGAATATCATGCGGCGCGTGAGCAGCAAGGGTTTATCGAAGGCCGTATTCAGGAAATTGAGATGAAGCTGGGTAATGCCCAGGTGATTAATATTCATGACATTCCGCACAGCGGCAAGGTCATTTTCGGTACCACCGTGACCCTGTTGAACCTCGATACCGATAAAGGCGTGATCTACAAAATCGTAGGGGAAGACGAAGCCAACGTTAAAGTTAACAAGATATCGGTTACGTCCCCCATTGCCCGTGCCCTAATCGGCAAAGAGGAAGGTGATGTTGTCGTGGTGAAAACGCCGGGTGGCGATGTTGAATACGAAATCGAGCAGGTTCAGCATGCCTGAACGGGGCTGGGCAGCTGGCTGGGTCTTTTGGGCACAATAGTATTCTTAAAATCACTCTTTATCAGGCGATCAGACAAAATGGTATAGTAATACTATCCAAATTGGTTCTTTTCCAGTGACAAAGGAGTACGTCAGGGATGCGAAGCGCCTACATCACCGGGACCGGCGTTTGCCTGCCCGGAACCGCCGTCAGCAATGCCGACATGGAAGCCTACATTGGCACCCTAAGCCCGGCGCACAGTCGGCTGGGCCGGGCAACCTTGCGCCACAACGGAATACAACAGCGGCATTATGCGCGCGCGGCCGACGGGCGAACGACTCACACCAATGCTCAATTGGCCACCGCGGCTATTCGCGCGGCGCTGGGCTCGGCCCGATGCCGGGATAACCGGCTCGATCTGCTCTGTACCGGCACCACCCAGGGCGACTTGCTGGTTCCGGGGTTCGCCAGTGCCGTGCAGGCTGGGCTGGGCATCGCCAACCTGGAAATAGCCTCCTTTCAGTCGGTCTGCGCCAGCAGTCTGATGGCGCTTAAAACCGCAATGATGGCGGTACAGACCAGTCAGTCAGATGCCGCCGCAGTCAGCGGTAGCGAGTATTCCAGCCGCTGGTTCCAACCCTCTTTTTATGCCGATTCCTACCGGGACAATCCGGATCCGGGCATCGAGTTTCTGCGTTATACCCTGTCCGACGGTGGCGGAGCGGTGATTGTTGAACCCGAACCGGTAGCCGGGCGTCGCAATTTGCGCATCGACTGGATGGAACAACGCTCCTTCGCCGATCGTTTTCCCAACTGCATGTACGCCGGGGCCACTACCAACAGCGCTGACGCCATGCCCTGGAGTGTTTATGCGTCGCCGAGCGAAGCGCACCAGGCCGGAGCCATAGCCCTGAAGCAGGATTTCAAGTTGCTTTATGAGCTGTTTCCGGTCTGGATCGGCTACTATCTGGAGCTGCTCGACGCCCGCAGACTGAACCCAGCCGACATCGACGTATTTTTGCCGCACTATTCGGCAGAATCCCTGGGCCATGAAATGCAACGCCTGTTGCAGGCGACCGGCGCCATGATTCCGCAAGAGCGCTGGTTCAATACCCTGAGCGAGCGGGGCAATACCGGGTCAGCGTCTTTGTTTGTCATGCTGAACGACTGGATGGAGCGGGCCGACCCGCAGCCCGGGCAACGCCTGCTATGCTTTGTGCCGGAAAGCGGCCGGGCGTTGGCGGCTTTTATGCATTTGACGGTAGTCTAGTGGTCCCTGCGCAAAGTTCGGGTACTGTTCGCGTCGCCAGAACGCGCAGTGCTTCGTTGTTGAACCTTGAAATAGCGCTGCTATTCCGGCGGTTCGCCGCCTCGCCCTGCACATTCTGGCTGTGCTCCTTAGTACCCGAACTTCACGCATGAACCACTAACAGGAGATATCGGTATGAACAGTGCTATTTGCAGTGGCACGGATGTACAGCACGTTATGCGTCGGCTGACCCGCATCTGGAGTGAATTTGAGAGCCGGTTGCGCGCCGTCCCCATCATCGCCGATGCCCATGCCGGCCGTATCCGTTTGGCCGATTATCGCACCCTGCTCAAAGACCACTACGCTCAGGTAATTGAGGGCAGTGGCTGGATCAGCCGGGCCGCCTCGTCGGTAAGTCGGCCTTATCTGGAGCAGCGCTCCCTGTTTCTGCGCCATGCGGTCACCGAGCACCGCGACTATGAAATGCTGGTCCGGGATTTTGCCGCCTGTGAGGGAGACCTGAACGAACTGGTCGATGCCCGCAAGAACCTGGGCTCGATGGCGTTGTCGGCCTGGATGTATCATCGCGCCAGCCAGCCCAACCCCTTTGACCTGCTCGGTGCCATGTTCATCATTGAAGGGCTGGGCCAGTGGTTCGCCCGCTCCTTCGCCGAAGCGGTGACGGCAAACCTGTCGCTGACGGAAGCCCAGACCGGATTCTATCGCTACCACGCCGATCACGACCCGGACCATCTGGCCGAGCTGGAAGCCTTGCTGGGCAGCGGTGTGCTCGAAATACCGGACATGGCCGACACCCTGGTCGAAACCGCAGCGGTCACCGCCCGTCTGTATCTGTTGCAACTGGAAGAAGTGGGGCATTACGGATGAACTGGGACCTGGATTTCGAACATCAGCGCATAGACCCGCAGGACCCGAACCCCTGGCTGGCGTTGTATCTGGACCAAAGCCTTGACCTGCACGAGCCGGCCAAACGAGCGCTGCTGCGCGGCTATAATTCCAGGTCTCGCCGCTATTTGTTGCCACTGATCCGACCCCTCGCCCGGCTGAGCATCATTCTGGTCAAGCTGGTGCGTATGGTATTGCCGAACCGCTGGGCCTGGCCAAGGGCTTTGCACCGAACCATCTACTGGGGCCTGAAGCACTTCGTACGGCGCGACAGCAATTACCTGATTCTGCGCCATTTCCACATCGGCACCGAAATACTGCGGTTTATCGCCGACAACGCCGGTGTGAGTATCACTTCGACGCAGCCCCTGCGCCCTCGCACCCTGGCCGATCTAAAAGAAGACGCCTTTCTGGTGCACGACCTGAACATCTACAATTTTTTGCTGGAACTGAACACCACGCTTAAAGCCGAGGGCCGGTCACTGGAGGCGCCCGCGCAGTTGAACTTCGATTCCATCACCGATGGCGAGTTCGAACTTGACCCGGGCAATCAAGGTCGCTTTAACGTAATCGATCTGCAAACTGCCATTGAGTCCTATGTGCCGATGTATTCACTGATGCTGACCGATCACGATTTCTGGCGCGCCGCCAATTCGCTGCAATTGGATGAGACCATCGCCATCTATCTGAGTCGCCTGCTGAATGATCCGTTGCCGGTCGGTCTGGTCAACAATCGCCATCCGATGGTGCCGGTGATCACCCTGCACTCCGGGTTTCGGTTGATGCTGCACGGGCTGGATGCTGAACTGATGCATGCTTATTTGCGCCAGATGAAGCGGGCGCAGTTGGCGGCGGCTGATTAACGAGGCGCTGCGTCCTCCTGCAGTAGTTCAAAATGATTAAGACAGGTATGCACCAGCGCCAGTACAGCGTCTGCCTGTTTTGACTCCAAGGTCGTACCTTTCAGAGCGTCCAACGTTGCCTCGCTTGCGCTTAACAACGGATCAATAAACCATCACCTTGGCGCCGCATCCTGTGATGCACTGAGCAGTCTGGTGTTCCCGGGCCAATCAGGCATGACCGCGACCGGAGCGATGGGGTAGACTGGCAGTAGACCAGACCCGGGTCTGTAATCAACAGGAGAACATCATGAGTGCCGCCCTCGTCTGGATTATCGCCGGCATCGTACTGATATTGACGGAACTGATTGCCACCAGCATCGTGGCGGTATTTATCGGGATCGGTGCCATCGTCACCGGTCTGCTGTTGCAACTGGGCCTGATCTCGTCGGTCCTGATGCAACTGCTGACGTTCAGTATGGCGACAGTGCTGAGTCTGGTGCTTGCTCGCAAGCAACTGAAACAATGGTTTCACGGGTCAACCGCTGATCGCGGCTCGTCGCAAAACAGTTTCCAGCAGGAGCTGGGCGAGCGGGTGACGGTGGAAGAGGATTTCGATCAGGGTGCAGGCCGTGTGATCCTTAATGGTGTCGCCTGGGATGCCCTGTCGGACGATGAATTGCGCGCCGGTGAGGTGGCCTGGGTTGTCGCCAATGAAGGCATACGACTCACGGTTGCCCGGCATAAATCTCCAAGCTCACCCGACCCCATTGAACGCTAACGCACTTCACAATTAATAAGGAAAAGCAGATGGATCTTTTTGCAGATTTTGGCACTTGGTTAGCGGGCGGTATTGCGCTGGCCGTGATCATTGTTATTTTCAAGACCGCCCGGATTGTGCCGCAGAAAAGTAATTTCGTGGTCGAGCGGCTGGGTAAATATTCACGCACGTTGGATTCCGGCTTTCACCTGCTGATTCCGTTCATCGACAAGGTCGCTTATACCCACACGCTGAAAGAAGAAGTGATCGACGTAGCACAGCAAGCCTGTATCACCAAAGACAACATTCAGGTGGGCATTGACGGCGTTATGTACATTCAGGTTATCGATGCGAATAAAGCCAGTTACGGTGTTGATAATTATCGCAATGCGGCGAGTCAGTTGGCGCAAACCACGATGCGCTCGGTGATCGGCCAGACGGATCTCGACAAGACCTTTGAAGAACGCGCCAAAATCAACGAAGAAGTCGTTCGGGCTCTCGACGAGGCCGCCACGCCCTGGGGCATCAAGGTATTGCGTTACGAAGTCTCCGACATTGAATTGCCCAACAGCATTAAAGATGCACTTGAGCAGCAAATGCGCGCCGAGCGCGAACGTCGTGCGGCCATTGCCAAGTCGGAAGGTGAACGCCAGGCGATGATCAACGTCTCCGAAGGTCAGAAACAGGAAGTGATCAACCTGTCTGAAGGTGAAAAGCTCAAGCAGATTAACGAAGCAGAAGGTCGCGCCGAAGAAATTCAGCTGATCGCCATCGCCACTGCCGAAGGCTTGCGCAAAATCGCCGAAGCCATTCAGACACCAGGCGGCAAAGATGCCGTCAGCCTGCGCATCGCCGAACAGTACGTCAAAGAATTCGGCAACCTCGCCAAAACCAACAACACCCTGATCCTACCGGCCGAACTGTCAAACGTCGGCGGTGCCGTAGCTGGCCTGGCCGAAGTACTCAAACACGGGAAAGGTTGAGTCCTTACCGGGAGTTCGTGGTGGCCACCGGGTAGGTGTATCCGGGGTCGGCGTGAACCCGTCCATGGGGCCTAGACCGCAACATCCATGTTGCGGACTACCCCGGATACACCTACCCGGCAGCCACCACTTGATTCGGTGGTTGCTGCTACCAGGTTCCTTTCTTTTGTAGCAGGCCTAGGCAATTGGAAGGTATAGCGACGGGTGGCAGGGTTGCTCTTGCGGGGGTATCTGAGGCATGGATGCCGAAGTTAAGCCTACATGGATGTATTCACGGCGCCCCTGCAAGAGCAACCCTGTCATCCGTCGCGGGCTCAAGGCATTGCAGCCAATTTGAACTCCGAAACTTAAGCCTCTAAACAAAATGCGGCTGCGAAGGCCCGCCAATTTGTCTCGCCAGGTAACTGGCATAATTATCCGTCATACCTGCAATGTGATCGATCAGCCGGTGGTAAATCTCATCCGGCGACCAGGTCGCTGACGGCGCTTCCATACCCATCAAATCGAACACACGTTTGGCGCGATAGCTGAGCTGGTTGTAGTCCTGCTTTTTATGCAGTTCAAACCCGGCGGTCATAAAGGCCTGCAGCAGAGTGCTGAGCACGGCGTAGGCGCCGATTTCGGTTTCGGTTTTCTGGGTGTCGAGAAATACCTTGGTGTGGGCCAGGGCTTTGGCCTGGGCAATGCCGTTGCGGATGTGGTCCGGGCACTGGCTGATCAGGTCGCCGTCGAATATCCCTTTCATGATCGCTGACTGATGTCGCACAAAGGTGTCGACCACGGCGTCGACCATAATGCCGATGGTTTTGCCGCGCAGGGCAGCCAGCTGGCGATTGGGTGAGATGCCGTTGTCGCCATCGTCGAGGTCGAGCCCGGATCCGCCCTGAATGTTCATGAACACCTTGCTGACTTCTTCGAAGTCGATGATGTGCAGTTCCACCGCGTCTTCCAGATCGATCAGGGCGTAACAGATGTCATCGGCCGCTTCCATCAGGTAACTCAGCGGGTGCCGTTGAAAGCGATTATGTTCCCGGGTTTGCAGGCCGAGGCTGTGGGCGAGTTTTTGCATGATCGCCAGCTCCGGCTCGAACACGCTGAACTTGCCTTTTGTGGTGGCGTGTTCGGCGGACCAGGGGTATTTGATGCTGGCACCGAGGGTGGGGTGGGTCAGGCGCAAGCCGCCCCGGTTCAGATGATATTCGACCTGGGCGATAATACGAAACCCCTGGGCGTTGCCTTCAAAGTGGGTCAGGTCGCGCCGGGTGTTAGCTTTCAATGGTTCCAGCAAATAGGCGTTTTCCGGTTGCTTGAACCAGTCTTGAATGGCGTATTCCCCGGCGTGGCCAAAGGGTGGGTTGCCAATGTCGTGCGCGAGGCAGGCACTCTGTACAATGACGCCGAGATCATCGGGTTCAATCCAGTCGGGCAGTTGGCTGCGTATACGTTCGCCGACCCGAATGCCGAGGCTGCGCCCGACGCTGCCGACTTCGAGGCTGTGAATCAGGCGGTTGTGCACGTGGTCGTTCTTGGCCAGCGGGTGCACCTGAGTTTTACCGCCGAGCTTGCGAAAGGCGCTGGAGAAGACGATGCGGTCGTGGTCTTTGTGAAAGTGGCTGCGCCCCACTTCTTCGGCGCCCAGTGCCTGGTGGCCGTAGCGCTCGGTGGTTAGCAGTTGTGCCCATTCCATCTGTTCGTCCTGTGCGTGGTCATTGAAGGCTGATAGGGTATCATCGTCTGTCGCGAAGCGCCCATTCGGGTGTTCGTAAATCACAGTGGATGCCGATACTCAATCACGCCGTATCCGTTCTACCCATCAGCAAAGAGGCAATGGCTTGGCCAAGTCCAAAACACAATTTGTATGCGCTGAATGCGGTGCTGACTATTCCAAATGGCAGGGCCAGTGTGGCGAATGCAAGGCCTGGAATTCGCTGAAAGAGTTTCGTGAAGCGACCGGAGCAGCCGCCCGCCAGCCGAATTTTCAGGACGACAAACGCACCGGGTTCAGCGGCAGTCGCAGTCAGATTCAGAAGTTGTCTGACGTCAGCCTCGAAGAGCAGGCGCGCATCCCGACCGGTATGGGTGAATTCGACCGGGTACTGGGCGGGGGCCTGGTCAGTGGCAGTGCGGTGCTGATTGGCGGGCATCCGGGAGCGGGTAAATCCACGTTGTTGTTACAAACCCTGTGCCATCTGGCGCGCCAGCTGCCGGTGCTGTATGTCTCCGGTGAAGAATCGGTGCAGCAAATCGCGTTGCGCGCCCAGCGTCTGAATTTGCCAATGGATGCACTCTCCATTTTGGCCGAGACGTCGGTGGCGGCTATCACCGAAACCGCTCAGGAAACCCGGCCGCGGATTCTCGTTATCGACTCCATTCAAGTCATGCACGCACCGGATGTCGAATCGGCACCGGGCAGTGTCTCCCAGGTGCGCGAATCGGCCGCCTGGCTGACCCGCTTTGCCAAACAAACTGGCACGGTGCTGATTCTGGTTGGCCACGTAACCAAAGATGGCAGCCTGGCGGGCCCCAAGGTATTGGAACATATGATCGATGCCTCGGTTATGCTGGAAAGCTCCGGTGATAGCCGGTTTCGTACCTTGCGCGCGATCAAGAACCGTTTTGGTGCGGTCAACGAGTTAGGGGTTTTCGCCATGCTCGATGTCGGGCTGAAAGAGGTTAAGAACCCAAGCTCGATCTTTCTGAACAAGAGCAGCGAGCCGTCGCCGGGCTCGGTGGTGACCGTGGTTTGGGAAGGTACCCGACCATTGCTGATCGAATTGCAGGCGCTGGTCGACGGTACCAGCATGGGTCACCCCCGGCGAATTGCGGTCGGGCTGGATGCCAATCGCTTATCGATGATACTGGCCATTCTCAACCGTCACGGCGGGGTGTTCACCGGGGATCAGGATGTCTTTCTGAACGTAGTGGGTGGCGTCCGGGTCACCGAAACCAGTGCGGATCTGGCCACCTTGCTCGCGGTAGTGTCGAGTTTGCGCGACAAACCGCTGCCCAAAGACTGGGTGGTGTTTGGTGAGTTGGGTCTTAATGGTGAGCTGCGGCCAGTGCCCAATGGCCTGGAACGTATCACCGAAGCGGCCAAGCATGGTTTCCGCAAGGCCATTATTCCCAAAGCCAATGCACCGAAAAAGCCGATCGAGGGCATGACGGTGATCGGCGCGAACCGTCTGGACGAGGTGTTCAGCGCCTGGTCGGATATGTAAACCCGAGTCAATCAGCCTTGCTGTAGCGCTTCAAGATAAGCCTGTGCCTGGGTGTGGTCCCGTAGAATATCGGCCAGGGTTTGGCCCTGGAGGTTGGTGGCGTCCAGGTTGCGGCCCCGTTCGCGGAACAGGGCGACAAAACGCTCGAACGTTTCTTCGTTCATACGAGTATATGCCCGGTAAAGGCAGTGGAAATCCGGGTCTGTGCCATCATAGGTAGCGAAGTTGAGGTAGTCTTCAAGGTGGGCCTCACCCCAGACTTCGCCTTCAACCCGTTTTTTATCACGTTTCATGGAAGGTCCTTGCATGGATTAGGGGCCAGAGGGTTGAGCAACGGGGAGTCCCTCTGGACAACAAAGTGGGTGACATTGGGATGGTAACCCAAGGGCTCGGTAGCCCGACAGTCGGTACTGAAAGGGCAAGTTTAAAGTTATAAATAGATGCCGTGAAGTTACTTATGGGAATATAGCAAGTGAGGTCAGCTATATCGACCGGCTGACGCAGTGGTTTCAGTCAGAGTTCAGCCAGTTCGGTTATTCTATTCGCTGATGTTTCCCATTGTTCAATACCGCAACGCCCGGCATTTAGATTCAGGAGCTAAGATTATTTTCGATCGTCGATACCGCTATCGATACAACAGCATTCAGGCTCTGGGATTGAGCATACTGCTGTTAGTTGCCGCACTGGTTACGGCTGAGGCCGCTGAACTGCCGTCTGTGGCACGCAATGACATCGAGGTGTCACCGGGTAACCGTGGCTTGCGCAATGATCTGCGCGATCAGCTGCAAGGCTATCGGGAGTCGCTGCGCTCGATCGGGCTGAACCCTCGCGCCAGCAGGCTGGCCCAGGGCGAACGCGAGCAGATGCGCCAGGTGCTGGATTCGAACGGCTATTACGAGGCTGAGATCATCCATCGGGTGGTCGAAGAAGCCGGTGAAACCGAAGGCGAGATTCAGCAGCGGGTGCAGTACCGTATTGATACCGGCCCGCAGTATCAGGTGCTGGATGTGCGCATCGAGGGCGTTGAGGTTAATGTGCCGGATACCTGGCCGCTGGCGGGTGAGGGCGAGCCGTTGGTCGCTGAGGCTATTCTGGGTGATCAGTCCGAATTGCAGACAATCATTGATGGCGACAGCTGCTATTTTACGCTGAATGTCAGCCATGAAGTACGCCTGGAAGCGGAAAATGACGGGGGCCTGGTGATTTACCAGGTCAATGCGGCTGACCCCTCTACTCAGGGGAAAGTGTCTTTTAGGGGTCAGGACGGCGTTGAGGAGGCTTTTCTGCGCCGCCAGACAGCTCTGCGCGAAGGGGTTTGTTTCAGCCGGGCCAATATTGATCAGGCGATCATCAATCTTTATGAAACCCAGTTATTCTCGTCGGTACGCCGGACATTGAATCGGGCTGAGGATGGCTCAGTCGAGGTCACCTTCGAGCTGAGTCAGAGAGCTCCGCGAACGCTCAGCGCCGGAATCGGCTGGGATACCGACCGGGGCTTTGGCCTGAACGCCGGGTGGGAGCATCGCAACCTGACGGGCCGTGCGCAGTGGCTGGAGCTGGGTGGCGAACTGCAACGGGATCGGCAGAGTGGCAACATTCAGCTGACCTTGCCCGGTTTTCTGGATGCGCGTAATACACTGGTATGGAACAACACCCTGACCCATGAAGCACCGGGTGACGATGAGTTCTACATCGGTGAAAGCCGTGCCACCATCGACCGGCGTGCCTCGCGCAACGATACTTACCGCTTTGGTGTAGCCTACCGGCGCAGCGACGAGCGTGTCGGCGATGAGTGGAATACCTTCAGTCTCATTCGAATTCCGTTGTCCTATGAGTTCAATTCGGTCCCCAATGACTTTAACCCGTTGAAGGGCTTGCGTTACAGCGCTGGAATTGAGCCCGTCTGGAGCCTGAACGACTCAAGCGACCCGTTTTACGTCGGCTCGCTGGGGTGGTCAAGCTACCGTAACCTGGTTGATGAACTGGTGCTCGCCAACCGTCTGGAATGGACCTCTCTATGGCCGTTCAACGAGTCTGCCGATCTGAACCGCATTCCCACCTCAGACCGTCTGCTGGGCGGGGGTGGTGGCTCGGTACGTGGCTACCCTTATCGCTCAATTGGTCTGGAAGGCACCGATCTGGGTGGCACCCACCAATGGCAGGGTAGCCTGGAGTTGCGCGGCCAGCTGAGCGAAAACTGGGGTGCCGTGTTGTTTGCCGACGCGGCCAGCATCAGTGAAAACTGGAATCCGACTGAGCAATCGAACTGGTACTACGGGGCCGGTTTTGGCGTGCGTTATTTCACCCGTTTCGCACCGATCCGCTTTGACCTGGGCTTTCCCGTCAATGGCCGCGACAGCGACCCAGCCTTTCAAATATACATCAGCCTTGGGCAGTCATTTTAATGGCCATACGACTGCGCACCGTTGCCCGCCGCGCCTGGCTGACCGCTTTAGGCATAGTGGCGGTGTTTATTCTGATACTGGTTTTGAGCTTGGCTTTCCTGCTGGGAACGGAGACTGGCCGGCTGACAGTGCTATCGCAAGCCGAACGCTGGTTGCCGGTGCTTACCGGCCAAAACCTGAACCTGGACAATCCGCGCTGGGCAACGCTGGGTGAACTGAGCTTTGACCGCCTGACCTATCAGGCTGGCGACGAAGGCCTGAGCGTGGTCGTCGACACCGGTACGTTGCAGTGGCAACCGCAATACAGCTGGCAGCGCCGGGTGTGGATCGATGTACTGGCCGCTGAACATGTTCGGGTTGAGGTGCCTGCCGGGTCCGAAACCGAGCCCACACCGGAAACCACAACGACTACCGATCCACTGGGTCAACTGCAGGCGGTCTGGAATCGGATTCCACCGATTCAACTGGCGCAGTTATCGGTAGCCGAATTTGAACTGAGTTTGCCTGGCCGGCCCGACCTGCGCACCCGCATTGAAGCCGATGCCGAGATCAACTGGGGCAGTTGGCCGGCGCGCCTGGCGTTGTCCCTGACCGAAGGTGAGGGCCAGGCCGTTTCAGCCTCAGTGACGGTGGACGCGGTGGATTCGCTCAGCATTCGCGGCGACCTGAACGCTGCGGCCAGCGGAACCTGGGCACAATGGATCAATTGGCCGCTGGATGAACCTCTAAAAGGAACCTGGGACCTGCGCCTGAGCCAGCCGGGTTCCCAGTGGCGCGCCGATATCGAGCAGATTGAGCTGCCCTGGCGTGAACATCAGCTGGCTTTGAATGGGCAAATCAGTTACAGCCCGGCGCAAACGCGCCTTTATCTCTCGCCTCTGAATGCCAACATCGACGGTCAGACCGCGCGCCTGAATGGCTATCTCGGGCCACGCCAGGCCGATCTTGATATCGACGCCGATGCGCTGCCGCTGGCGCTGCTGAACGATGTGATTCCGGTGTCCGATGTTTCGGGTGCGGTCTCCATAGCCGGGCAGTTCAGTGGCGGCTGGCAGCAACCTCAATTCGACGGGAATGTGAAACTGGAGGGAGACCTGCGGGGTGATGCCCTGAGCATTCGCACTGAAAGTCGCGCGACCGTCAGTGGCGTCGAGCTCGAATCGGCGCAGCTGAACTGGGGTGATGCCCGGGTGGAAGGCGAGGGCCGGGTGCAATGGGATTCACGGGAACTGGACCTGTCACTGATCTGGTTTGATCTGGACCAGAGCCGCTGGCAGCCGTGGGTCTCGGCCTGGCCAGAGGCCTTAACCCTAACCACAGAAGGCCGGGGCGATGTCACCGGTACCTTCGATAACCCGCAGTTCACAGGGCGTATTGAGACGTCCGGGATCTATCAACAAGCTCCGTTTGAACTGTCGACCGATCTAACCGGCACGCGTGAGTGGCTCGAACTGAGCGCCACGACGCTGGCAACTGAAGCGGGTGATATCGAAGCCAGTGCTCGCTTGCAGCTGGATAATTTGGCACTGGAAGCAACGACTGACCTGTTTGATGTTCGCTCCAGCTGGCTGGCCATCGCCGGGGTCGACCTGCCGGTTCAGCAAGATTGGGGGCTCAGTGGCCAGTTGGTGTGGAGCGGCACGGCCACGGAACCGGTTGCCAGCGGTAACCTGACCATAGCGGGCCAATGGCAAAACCAGGCGCTGAACGCGACCCTGCAGATCGACCGTTTTGATCTGACCCAGGTGCAACTCGGCCAGAGCCAGATACAGCTGGCGGATACTGAAACCGAGCTGTCCGGGCTGATTGACTGGCAACAGCAGGCGCTGGATCTGAATGCACGCGTGGGCGCCTTGCGCCTGGCGACGATCCGTCCCTTTTTACCCGCCCTGCCGGATGTACTGGCGGACCTGACCGGCAATACCACCGGCGATGTTCAGGTATCCGGCCCCTGGCTGGAACCGGCGGTCGATGCCGATCTGGTGTTTGACGGTCGCTGGCTGGACCAGCCGCTGACCCTGAAGGCTCAGGTATCGGCTGAGAATCGCCGGCGCTGGCGCATTGCTCAGGCCGAAGTAACGTGGTCGGAACTGGGGCTCTCGTTCAGTGGTGACGTGCAACCGTTTGCCCGCCAGATCGAAGGTAACTACCAGATCAGTAACCTGACGCTGACTGATCTGCGCCGTTTGCCGCTGACCTTGCCGGAATCGCTCGATTCCTTAACCGGCAGCGCTCGTGCCGAAGGCCATATAGAAGGCGATCTGACAGCCCCGCGTATCACCTCCGAACTGGCTTTCGACGGGGAGTTCGAATCGACCCCTCTGACTCTGGCGGCATCGGTCACTGAACTGACGCCTCAGCAACTCACGCTGGCCTCGCTGGCGCTGCAGTCGGGCGACAGCGAATTAACGGCTTCTGGTGTGGTTGAGCTGGCGCCGCTGAGGTTTGATATCGACACGGAACTGACCAACCTGAGTTGGGCTCAAATGACGCCTTGGCTGCCGGATACCGACGGACTGGCGCTGAACACACTGAGCGGGCAAAGCTCGGCCCGGGTCAGCATCGGTGGTAGCTGGCCCAGTCTCGCACTGGAAGGTCAGGTTCAATCCCGTGGCCAGTATCTGAGTGATGATTACGATCTCGACTGGCAGGGCAGTGGCACTCTGGGTGATCGGCTGATGCATGAAGCGCAGATAACCTGGGGTGCAGCCGTGCTGCAACTGGATCTGGAAAATCAGGGTGACCAGATAGACGGCGATGTGGCGATGTCGCGGGTGTCGTTGCAGCGGTTACGGGCGTTGGGGGTGCCTCTCACAGATGACCTGAACGGCGACATTAACGGCCAGGCCAGCATTACCGGTGCCCTGACCGACCCCGATGTCGACATTGAACTGAACGCCGGCGGTGAGTGGGCCGGTTTTGTGGTTAACGGCAACGACCGCTGGCAACTGAGTTTGGTGGCGTCGGGCCGAATGGATGACTGGCAGATCGGCGAAGCACATGCTGACCTAGGCCCGGGTGGCGAAATACGCCTCAGCGGTCAGGGCACGAGTCGTTCTGTGGATCTGCGCGCAGAGGTGAACGTTCCGGAAGCTCAGCGCTGGCTGGGCAACAGTAGCACCTGGGCTGGCGGCTTGAAGGGCGTGCTGCAGGTGTCGGGAACACCGGAAGAGCCAGCCGTCTCCGCAGAGTTGGAATGGACATCGAGTCAGTGGCCGCTGCAACTGCAGGTTGATGTATCGACCGGCTCGGGTCGCCATCACGTCCAGGCCAGGGTGCTGGAATCGCAGGCACAGCGTTTGTTGGTGGATCTGAGTACCGAGCAGACCGCACTCGCTGACTGGGCTGGCCCGCTCTACCAGAGACCGTTCATCGCCGAAGCAGAGCTGGCCCTTAATGACACCGTGCTCGAACCGCTGCTGCGCAACCGGCCCGATCAGGATTTTACCGGCACTATAGACGGCCAGTTGTCAGTGTCCGGCAGCCTGGAGCGTCCCGAATGGGAAGGCCGCATTCAACTGAGTGACGGCCGCTATGAGAATGCGGTAAGCGGCGCTGTTCTGGCCGATATGAACGCCGAGCTTACGGCCAACAACCGCACCTTGCAGTTCAATCTGGGTGCTAACGACACCAACGGAGGCAATGTCTCCCTCGGCGGTGACGTGAACTGGCCCGAGGCCCGCGAGGTGTGGTGGATGCCGGAGCTGGATTTGGAGTTTAACGCCGATAATGCGCGCCTGGTGCGTCGGGCCGATGTTGATGCCACCATCGACGGTACCATCACCGTTACCGGCTCGTGGCGTGATCTGCGGATCGCGGGCTTGCTCGATGTGTCGCCGCTGATTATTCAGCTCAATTCCCTGTTACAAAGCGGAGTCCCGACACTCAATGTGGTGCGCTCTCAGGAGGAGGAAGAGGAAATCGCTGCAGCCAATGAAGCCAGCGTTTTTGCCCCCGACGGGCAATGGCAGGTGCGCCTGCGCGCGCAGCGACGCGCCCAGATATATGGCCAGGGGCTCGCGGCTGAATTGTCCGGTGAACTGGATATCACCGATGATCTGGCCAATCCGCAAATCGGCGGGCGCTTTCAGGTCATTCGAGGTGCCTACACTGCCTTCGGCAAAAACTTCGATATTGAACGGGGCAACATTCAGGTGCAGGGCAACCAGTTGTTACTGGATATTCTTGCCGTCTATGAAGGGCCGGACATTACCGTGAACCTGAACATTCAGGGGACTCAAAGCCAGTTGAGTCTGAGCCTGACATCGACACCGGCGCTGTCCAACGATGAGTTACTGGCGCGGCTGCTGTTTGGTCGCAGCATCGCCGAAATGTCGGCGCTGCAGGCGGTGCAACTGGCAACGGCATTGAACAGCCTGCGCAACCCCGGCAGTGGTCTGGATGTTTTCGGCACCACGCGTGACCTGCTTGGGCTGGATGCCCTGACGCTGGACAGCGGCACCAACGAGGAAGGCGAATCGGGTGTGAGCGTGCAGGCTGGTAAATACCTGAGCGATCGCATCTATCTGGAGGTGGAATCTGGCGTGGGTGCCGAGCAGGGGCTGGAGGGCAGCCTGCAGTTTCAACTGACACCCCGGGTAAACGTCGAACTCTACACCCGAGGTCAGTTTGGTGCGGGTGGCGTTGAACTGAACTGGAAAAACGACTACTGAGTGTCAGGCTAACAAGAGAATCAGAACGTTGCGACCGCGCTAAATAATACTCGCTACAGTAGCGTTGACGATGGCTTTTGCCTATTCTGGCTCGCTTGCATTATCTAGCCTGCCTTGAGGTTACTGTGTCTGTTTTCTGGAAATTACGCTGGTTTTTTAAAGTCGAATGGCGCCGCTACATCATCGCGATCAGCGCACTGGTGATTGTCGGCTTCGCCGTACTGGTGCCACCCTGGATCACCGGCCGGGTCGTGGATGGCATCGCTGAACGCACCCTCACACTGAACCAGCTCTGGTGGAATGTGGGTATTGTGATCGCCGTTGCTCTGGTCAGCTATGTGATGCGCGTGGTGTGGCGGGTGGCCCTGTTCGGTGCCAGCTATGCGCTGTCGAACCGGTTGCGTCGCGATATTTACCGGCATCTTACGCGTCAGTCATCTTCCTTTTTCCAAAAACATAACACCGGCGATTTGATGGCCCGCGCCACCAATGATATTCAAGCCGTGGAAATGACAGCGGGTGAAGCGGTGCTGGCACTGTTCGATGGGGCATTGACCGGTATATTGGTATTAACGGTGATGACCACTCAAATAAGCTGGCAACTCACGCTAATTGCGTTAGTACCCTGGCCCATTGTTGGCTTTTTTATGTGGCGTTTTGGTCAGGAATTGCACGCCTCCTTTCGGTTGGCCCAAGCACGGTTCAGTGATTTGAACGACAAGGCACAGGAAAGTATTTCCGGTATTCGCCTGATCCGCGCGTTCGGCCGTGAGGGCGTTGAGGATGATCAGTTCAACACCATTGCCCGCGAAGCCAATGCGGCGAATCTCGCGGTAGCACGCACCGACAGTAAATACGATCCGGCCATTTCACTGGCCGTGGGTATGTCTTTCTTTTTGAGCGTGGCGGGCGGTGCCTGGTTTATTGTGAACGATCAGTTAACCCTGGGTCAGCTAACCAGTTTTACGCTCTATCTGGGTTTTATGATTTGGCCCATGTTCGCAGTCGGCTGGATGCTGAATCTGGTCGAGCGTGGTCAGGCGGCTTACGAGCGCATTGATGAACTGATGCATACCGAACCGACGATCAAAGACGGTGGTACCTTTACCGGCGATGCCGAAGCGTCGATTCAGATGAACATCCGGTCGTTTCAGCATGCCGCGGAACTGCCTACGGTTTTGCACGATCTGGAGCTCTCCGTGCGCGCCGGAGAACTGGTCGGCATTGTCGGCCCGACCGGTGCCGGCAAATCTACCTTGCTGGATTTACTGGCTCGCTTGCAGGAAGGTGATGCGGCCGATATTCGCCTGGGTGACCGCCCCATCGCTGAGTTTACCCTCGACAATTTGCGCCGCCATTTGTCGGTGGTGCCGCAGACGCCCTTCTTGTTTACCGCGACCGTCGCAGAAAATATTGCGCTCGGTCAGCCGGATGCCAGCCGTGAAGCCATTGAGGCGGCGGCCCGCATTGCCCAGATTCACGATGATATACTGCGCTTCAGCGACGGCTATGAAACGCTTGTCGGCGAGCGCGGTGTGACGCTTTCCGGTGGTCAGAAACAGCGGGTGGCCATTGCGCGTGCCTTGCTAACCGACGCGCCGGTACTGGTGCTCGACGATGCACTCTCGGCGGTCGATGTACGAACCGAACAGGGTATTCTGGCGCATTTAAAGGCCGCCCGGTCCGGACG
Organism: Saccharospirillum sp.; assembly: GCF_040881935.1. Classification (NCBI taxonomy): domain Bacteria; kingdom Pseudomonadati; phylum Pseudomonadota; class Gammaproteobacteria; order Oceanospirillales; family Saccharospirillaceae; genus Saccharospirillum; species Saccharospirillum sp. The sequence continues at coordinate 75,563 of NZ_JBBECH010000068.1, forward strand.
CACCACTCTGATCAGTTGCCACCGACTGACGGCCATTGAAGAGGCCGACCAGATACTGGTGCTCGACCAGGGGCATTGCATCGAACGCGGCACGCACCGGGAACTACTGGCATTGGGCGGTTGGTATCAACGCACCTACGCTTACCAGCAACTGGAACAAGTGGTGGAGGCGGGCCAATGAAAGGTACCTTCTCTCGTCTGCTGCGTTACGGTTTGGCCTATCGCCCGATGCTGATTCAGGCGGTGTTGTTGCTCACGCTGGCCACCGCTGGCAATGTACTGGGCCCCTACCTGATTAAAGTGTTTATCGACAGCTTCCTGACCCCGGGCTACTGGGCAGTCACGCCTCTGGTCGGTCTGGTGCTGGCGTACATAACCGCTCAACTGATCTCGGCGGTGTGCTTTTTTCAGCAAGCGATTCGCTTTAACCGCATTGCGCTGAACGTGGTGCAAACCATTCGTGAACAGGTATTCGCCAAGGTGATGCGCTTGCCGCTGTCGTTTTTTGACCACACCCCAACCGGCAGTTTGATCAGCCGCATCACCAACGACACCGAAGCGATCAAGGATCTGTACGTTAACGTTATTTCTGTGGTCATTCAGAACAGCATCCGCATGACCGGTATTCTGATTGCGATGGCGTTTCTGAACCTGAAACTCATGTTAATTTGTGTGGTGCTGGTGCCTGCGGTGATCAGCATCATGCTGATTTACCAGAAACTGTCGACGCCGGTGTTTCAGCAGGTGCGTACCTTGCTCAGCGACATCAACGCGCGTATGAACGAAGGCATTCAGGGCATGTCGGTGATCCAACTGATGAATCAGCAGAGCCGCTTCAGTCGTGCCTTTGAAGCAACCAGCACCGACCACTACAAAGCCAAAATTCGCACTATAATGATCGATGGCCTGATGCTGCGTGCACTGGTCGATCTGGTGTACATGGGGTTACTGGCAGGCTTGCTGTTCGCCTTTGGCTGGGATTTTATGAGCCCCACCGGTGCGATTCAGGTGGGTGTTATCTACGCCTTCCTGAATTACCTCGGCAACCTGACTGAGCCCGTCATCGATATGATCTCGCGGCTGAATATGTTTCAGCAGGCGCTGGTCTCAGCCGACCGGGTATTCAAGTTGCTCGATGAACCCACGGTGCCGGTACCCACTCATCCGGAAAGCCCGCGCGATGCTTCGGTGAAATTTGAGATCGAGGCGTTCAGTTACGATGGCCGTACGACGGTGCTCACGGATGTGAACCTGGCCATTGAACCCGGTCAGTTCGTGGGCATTGTGGGCCACACCGGTTCAGGCAAGAGCACGCTGATGTCACTGCTGATGGGCTTTTACCCGGTCGAGCTGGGCACGGTGCGCGTGGGCGATATCCCACTCGATCGCATCGACCCGGCCGAGCGCAGCCGGCGCATGGGCCTGGTGCAACAGGACCCGTTCATTTTCATGGGCACCATTGCCGATAATATCCGCCTGGAGTGGGATCTGACCGACGCAGACGTCGAGCAAGCGGCCCGCCAGGCGCAACTGCACGATGCCATCATGCGCATGCCCAAGGGCTACCAAACTGTGCTAACCGAGCGCGGCGGCAACCTTAGCAACGGCCAACGCCAGTTACTCAGCCTGGCCCGTACCCTGGCGCGCAAGCCAGACATTCTGATTCTCGATGAAGCCACCGCCAACATCGACAGCCACACCGAGGCGCTGATCCAACAATCGCTGATGGCGTTGCGCGGTCACATCACCATCATCGCCATCGCTCACCGCCTGAGCACGGTGATGGAAGCCGACCAGATCGTGGTACTCCACCAGGGTCACATCCAACAACAGGGCCACCATAGAGAACTGATGGCCGAAGAAGGCCTCTATCGTCACATGTATGAGTTACAGCAGCAAAAAGACCCGGTTGTTTCCGCTTAGTTGCCTGAGATGACTTAGCTGCCCCGGTTGCCATTTACCCGGATCAATCTGGCAGCGCGCTCCCCACCTTTACGTCCCTGTCTCCTGAAAGTCCTTGCATTTCACACTGATCTTTCTAAACTTTCAGAAAATACTGAAATTACGAAAATCTCATGATCTGCATCAAGATGCATGGCAAGGATTTTCTATAAGCGGGATTTGGAGTTGGCAGTTAGATCAGTGCCAGGTGCCGGGTGAGCCTATCCGGGGAAGTCCGCAACATGGATGTTGCGGTCTAGGCCCCATGGACGGGTTTACGCCGACCCCGGATAGGCTCACCCGGTGCCTGGCACGGACTCCTGGCACCGTATCAAACTGAACCCCGATACCTGTCTTTGATAGAGGGCGCGATGAAGCTGACCACTGAACTCGAAAACATGATCCTGCATTTTGGTGAAATGGCCAGTCGCTGGGGTTTTAACCGGTCCGTCGGCCAAATGCTGGCCTTGCTGGTGTTCAGCGATGAGCCCTTGTCAGCAGATGACATTGCAACTTCACTTAGCATCTCTCGCGGCAATGTCAGCATGGCGTTGAAGGAACTGCATTCGTGGCGGCTAATTCGAACGCACCGTGAGCCCGGAGACCGGAAAGACTACTTTCTGGCCAATGGCACCATCTGGGAGCTGGCGCAGCAGGTGCTGGCAGAGCGTAAAAAGCGGGAAGTGGACCCGACGCTGTCGATGCTGCGCAGCCAGCTGATGACCAGTGAGCAAGACGATATGCCCGGTCATGCTCGTCAGCAGATGCAGGAAATCCATGATCTTCTGGAATTGTTTAACCACTGGTTCGACGACATGCAACACATGAAACCCGAACACCTGAAAGCGCTGATGCGGCTGGGTTCCGGTGTTGGGAAAGTATTGGAAATGACTGACCGGTTGCGACCGAAAACAAAAATGAAAGCCATCGGCAATGACTAAGGATTAACCTTTATCTGGAGGATCTATGGAATCTCAACTCGCCGATGTATTGATGTTGTCGCGAATTCAGTTCGCCGCCAACATCAGCTTTCACATCCTGTTTCCGACCATCACCATTGCGCTGGCCTGGTTTCTGGTTTATTTCAGGGTACGCCATGAGATCAGCGGCCACCCGGTCTGGATGCGGATTTACCGCTTCTGGGTGAAGGTGTTTGCGCTGAGTTTCGCGCTCGGTGTCGTCAGCGGTATTACCATGAGTTTTCAGTTTGGCACCAACTGGCCAGGTTTTATGGAAACCGTCGGTAATATTGCCGGGCCTTTGCTGGGCTATGAAGTGCTGACCGCATTTTTTATGGAAGCTACTTTTCTGGGCATCATGCTGTTCGGTAGCCAACGGGTACCCAGTTGGTTGCATACTTTGTCAACGGTTCTGGTGGCCATTGGCACGTCGTTATCCGCGTTCTGGATCATCGCGCTGAACAGCTGGATGCACACGCCCGATGGTTTTGAAATGATTGACGGCGTTGCCCATGCCGTTAGCTGGTGGGATGTTATTTTCAACGCCTCCATGCCGTACCGGTTGACGCACATGATGATTGCTTCCGGGTTAACTGCCTCGTTTTTGGTGGCGGGCTTGTCAGCCTATCGGCTGTTGAAAGGCGATACCAAACTGGCGCCGCGTAAGGCGATGAGTGCGGGTGTTGTGGTTGCCGCCTTGTTGATTCCGGTGCAAATTTTTGTCGGTGACCTGCATGGCTTGAATACCTTTGAGCACCAGCCACAAAAGATCGCAGCGATGGAGGGCGTTTGGGAGACAGAGCGCGGTGCGCCGTTGTTGCTCTTTGCCTGGCCGGATGAAGAAACACGCTCGAATGCCTTTGAACTGGGCGTTCCGGGGCTGGCGAGTTTTATTCTTACGCATGATATGAACGGCGAAATTCCCGGTCTGAACGAGTTCGAAGAAGGGCACCCGCCGGTTAAGCCCTTGTTCTTTGGCTTCCGCATCATGGTTGGCCTGGGTCTGCTGATGCTAGCCGTTAGCTGGCTAAGCACCTGGTTTTTGTGGCGGCGTGGCGAGGTACCGGTGTGGATGCAACGCACCCTGGTTGGCATGACCTTTTCGGGCTGGGTGGCCACTCTGGCTGGCTGGTATGTGACTGAAATTGGCCGCCAGCCCTGGCTTGTCTCCGGTGTATTGCGTACGTCCGAAGCGGTGACGACGGTGCCCGGTGCGCATGTCGGGGTGTCTCTGACCCTGTATCTGGTGCTCTATGCCGTACTGCTATTTGCCTATTTGCAAACCCTGTTTTACATGGCGCGGAAATCGGTAGACGTGGAAGAATTTGAGCGTGAAGCGCATGTGGATCTCGATGAACTGGAAGCCCGCGCTTCCGCCGAACGTGATGCAACACCCGAGGAGGCCCGCTAATGAACCTTACAGACTGGTTACCCGAAATTTTTCTGGTACTGATGGGCCTGGCCGTATTGATCTACGCCGTGCTCGATGGCTTCGACCTCGGCGTCGGGCTGCTGTTGCCGATGGAGGACGAACCGCAACGTACTCAGATGATCGCCTCTATTGGGCCGTTCTGGGATGCGAATGAAACCTGGCTGGTGCTGGCCGTCGGCATTTTATTAATTGCTTTCCCGGAGGCGCATAGCCTGGTGCTGCGAGAACTATATTTGCCTGCGGCTTTCTTATTGATCGGACTTATTTTGCGCGGCGTCTCCTTTGACTTTCGCGCCAAGGCCGTCACCGGTCATCGGCGTCAATGGGATTACGCCTTTAAAACCGGTTCGCTGATAACGTCGCTTACGCTTGGCTATATGCTCGGCCGCTATGTACTCGCCTTTCAAACTGGCTGGGTAGCTCAAACGTTTGCGGTACTGAGCGGTATCTGCGTTACAGCGGCCTTTGCTTACATCGGCGGTGCCTGGCTGGTGATGAAGTCCGAAGGGGAGTTGCAGAGCCGGGCTGCACACTGGTCACGCCGCGCCGGATGGTTCGCGGCCTTGGGCATAGCAGCAATAAGCATCATCAACCCGATTGTCAGTGCCGATGTCGCCGAACGTTGGTTGAGTGTGCCTGCTGTGTTTTTGTTGATCCCGATTCCGCTGGTGTGTCTGATTCTGGTGATTCTGGTCGATCAGTATCTGAAACAAGTGCCTACGCGCGATGACGTGGGGTGCTGGTTTCCCTTCGTGGCCGTAGCGCTGTTGTTCTTGTTGAGCTTTCTTGGCCTGGCCTACAGCTTTTTTCCGTACGTGGTACCTGGCCAGCTCACAGCCGCCGAAGCGGCCAGTGCGACCGCCTCGCTCCAGTTTATTGGTGTTGGCGTTGCCATCGTGTTACCACTAATACTGGCCTATACAGCGTTTTCCTACCGGGTGTTCTGGGGAAAATCGATTGAGCTCAAATACTACTGAGCGTAAGTTTACTGGCCCAGGTGCCCGGTCTTCACCCAGGCCTCGGCACCGTCGGCCAGTTCAATAGTCGACAACGACGTCGCCGGCAACCGTATCCAGGTGCCGGCACCCCACGGCCGACCAGCATATTCGCAGGCACCGCTGAGCAATAGCAGTTCAATGCCACCGGGGTGGTCTTCGGCGGTCAGTTTCAGGTGATTTCGCGCGGGCCACCAATGCACCTGTTCGTAGTCGTCAAACAGCACGGTGGGTTCAGTAAGCTGGCTCAGGGAGATCACAGCATGGTCACGATCATTGGGCCGAAATTGCTGCAGTTTCACCAGAATTAAACAGCCGGGCTGGCTGTGTGGTTTGTGCTCTGAACCGGGCGGGTTACGCACATAAGTCCCAGCCGGGTAATCCCCATTTTCATCCGAAAATACCCCCGCCAACACCAGAAATTCCTCACCCAACGGGTGCTCGTGCCCCGCAAACTGACTGTTCGGCTCATAGGCAACCAGGCTCGTCGCTCGCGTTGTCTTCTCACCACCGTTGCGCTCCAGCAATATCCGCTGAACACCCGGTGCTGGTGAGGGCACCCACTGAGCTTTCTCGGTATTGATGATGGCTGGTTGCGTAAGATCCGCATTAAAAGCGGTATCGGGAAGGGCGTCTGCTTGCTGGTCAGGGTGGGGGCGAGACTCATAGAGCCGCCGCCAGTATGGGTCTAATGCGTTCATGGGCCTGCCGGGGGTGATGGTTCGTATACCAATATACTCCCTGAAGCGGCGATTGGATGCTTAAGCGGAATGTGGTTATTAAAAACTCGGGCCTAACCGTCTTAAAACACAACCACTAAAACCGACGTCAGCCCAAGGCCACCACCCAACAACAGCACAAATAAAACGCCAGCGTGTGCCACTGGGCGCCAGCCGGCGGTTTTCAGATCTGACCAGCGCGCTTTGATGCCGAGGGCGACCATTGCCAGCGTCAGCGCTAATTGAGCCAGCCATTGCAGGGCGGTAATGACGACCGGTGGCAACCAGCCCAGGCTGCCGATGCCTGCGGCGAGCATGAAGCCGAAGACAAACCAGGGGACTGGCAGGCAGGCTTGGGTGTCGTCCGTGGTCTCATTTCGACGCAAGCGGATGAAAACCTGGGCTAGCACTAGCACAACAGGCGCCAGCATCATGACACGCACCAGCTTGGTGACGACCGCGAATTCCATGGTCTCCGCACCCATGGATTGACCTGCAGCAACTGCCTGGGCGACTTCGTGAACTGTGCTGCCGATGTAGATGCCGAACCAGGCCGGGTCCAGCCCGGAGTAGGCGAACAGCAGGGGGTAGGTAAACATGGCCAGGGTGCCGAAGATAACGACCAGCGCCACGGCGAGTGTAACGTCCTGATCACGGCCTTTGATTACCGGGTTAGCAGCCATAATGGCGGCGGCACCGCAGACGGCGCTGCCGACTGATGCCAGCGAAGCAAGCTCCGGGCTCATCTTCAGGCAGCGAATGCCAAACCAGGCACCGAAGCTCAGCACCACCACAATCATAATGGCGTCGGCCACCAGGGCAGGCCAGCCGACGGCGACGAGTTGGGTAAGGCTGAGGTTAAAGCCGAACAGAATGATGCCCAGGCGCAGTAGCTTTTGCTGGGCGAAGCCCAGAACGGCTTTGGTCCTGGCGGTCGGTTCGGTCGCGAACGGTGAATTGCCATAAAGCGCACCGATAAGCACGGCCAACGGCAGGGCACTCAGGCCAATGCCCGCCAGCAGCGGCAGTTGAGACAGCAACAAGGCTGCGCCTGCCAAACCCACCAGTATCCACACCATCGCTCAGCTCCCGTTCAAGTGTGGTTACTGTAGTTTGGTGACTATGATAAGTATAATGGATATAACTTAACTAAAAATTCGGTTTTACTTATGAATTTTACCCTGCGCCAATTGGCCATCTTCGAAGCAACCGCTCGCCTTGGGCGTCTGACTATGGCGGCCGAAGAGCAGGCAATCAGCCAGTCCGCCGCGAGCCAGGCAGTAACAGAGCTGGAACGACAGATGGGGCTGGCCCTGTTTGAACGCCGGGGCAGGGAGTTGCTACTGACACCGGCAGGGCGTGATCGTTTACCCCAGGTCCGGCTGATTCTCGGCGATTGCCAGCGGCTGGCCGAAGGGTCGGGCGATGAACTGGCAGGTCAGCTTCGCATTGCGGTCAGTACCACCATCGCCTGCTACGTGATTCCTGGCGTGCTGGCCCTGCTAACGGACCAGTACCCGGGCATTCGCCCGGCCATTGATATTCAAAACACCCGGGGTGTGCTGCAGCAACTGGAAACCGGACAGGCACAGATCGGCCTTATCGAAGGGCCTGCGGTGCACGACTATCTGCAGATTCGGCGCTGGCAGGAAGATCGTTTAGCGTTGTTTGTAACTCAGGATCACCCGCTGGCAAAAGAGAGCCAGGTGTCGACCGAGCAACTGGAAACCCTGAATTGGATTGTCCGCGAGCCCGGCTCCGGTACCCGGGAGGTGTTTGATACCGCCATGCAAGCGGTGGGGTTACAGCCGAAAATACGGTTAACCCTGAGTCGTCAGGAAGCGATTAAACAAGCCGTGCTCAGTGGGCTGGGGGCAGGGTGTTTGTCACACCTGTCGCTCGATGCTGATGGATCGGGCCGTTTTGTGCCGCTCAACACCGACCTGACATTGGTGCGGTCATTTTCCTGGGTGTGTTCGCCTGAGGCACTCAAATCTCCACTGGTGCAGGCGTTCATGAAGGCTTTGAATTAGTGTCCTGAGTCTTAAATTCGTGCTGATTCAACCTCGAGTTGATTTAAGGACTGCCGGGTACGTTTACTGGGGGCCGTTAGACCGCAGGGATGCGGTCTCCGAGCTTACATGGACGTATTTACAGCGTGCCCCCAGTAAACGTACCCGGTAGTCCGCTTGGCACCGACTTAACAATGGGTACTACGCCAGTTACCCTGAGAATTTCAGACTCAGGGCACCAGCCAAAAAAAGCCGCCAGGCCCACAAAGGCACTGGCGGCAAAGCAGCAATAATTCGTATTTAGTTCAGATCACGCTCATAGCTTTCGCTGATCATCGCTTCGGCGGCTTCTGCT